>CACYCN010000202.1 GCA_902772895.1 uncultured Ruminococcus sp. | reverse complement strand
TCTATCAGCAGCCGATGACGGCGGAAAGTTTTCTGGATCGGTCTATCATCGAACAGCAATATGCTGACGGTGACTGGCACCAGGTTTTTGTCGGCGAAATCGTTAAGGTTCTGAAAAAACAATGAGAAATGTATTGATTACCGGCGGTTCAAAAGGAATCGGCGCTGCTGCCGCCAGACTGTTTGCCTGTCAGGGTGACAGGGTTTTCATCAATTACTGTCATTCCGAACAACAGGCATTTTCTCTCTGTGAAGAACTGCAAAAGCAGGGCTGCCAGGCTGAAACTATCCGTGCAGATGTTTCCGACAGCGCAGAAATCCACAATATGTTCACTGTCATTGAACAGACCTGCGGCGGCGTGGATGTATTGGTCAATAACGCAGGAATTGCCCAGACAAAATTGTTTACCGATCTCACCGATGATGACTGGGAACGGATGATCCGGACAAATCTGAGCAGTGTGTTTTATTGCTGCCGGGCTGCCCTGCCCTATATGATCCGTCAGAAATTCGGCAGGATTATCAATGTCTCATCCATGTGGGGACAGATCGGCGGTTCCTGTGAAGTACACTATTCCGCCGCAAAAGCCGGTGTCATTGGCCTGACCAAAGCGCTGGCGATGGAAGAAGGACTGAGCGGTATTACGGTCAATTGTGTCGCTCCCGGCGTTATCCGGACGGACATGACCAAACACCTGACAGAAGATGATCTGCTCGCCCTCTGTGACGAAACCCCCACCGGTACACTCGGTACTCCTGAAGATGTCGCAAGAGCGATTGTCTTTTTAGCAGCGGACCGTTCCGCTTTTATTACAGGTCAGACATTGGGCGTAAACGGCGGATTTGTGGTATCATAACATTTTCTGAAATAAAAAAAACGGCTGATCTCTTTCCGGAGACAGCCGTTTTTTTATTCCGCTTTCTTTTGTTGGATTTGATGAGGAATTACCTACCCAATTCCTCTGCCCTTTTCGTACAGGCAGCCATCGCATCTACAATTGCCTCCGGCACCTGCCGCTCTCTCAGAACCTTCAGCGCTTCAATTGTCGTACCACCCTTTGAGCTGACCTTTTCAATCAGAACCTCCGGGGTATCACCGCTATTGCGCAGCATTTCCGCACTGCCTTCAAAAGTCTTGGCGACCAGACTCAGCGCCGTATCACGATCAATCCCGACCGATTCCGCATAATCCGTCATCGCTTTGGCAAAAAGATACACATAAGCCGGGCTGCTGCCGTTTACGGCAATAATGGCGTTCATCTGGCTTTCCGGTAATTCAACCGCCTCGCCGGAAAGCGCAAACATCTGATAGACCTCTTTGAAATCATCCTCACTGATATTTTCGGAACGGCATACAGCCGTAGCGCCTTTTCCAAGCAGCAGCGGCGTATTCGGCATCACACGAACGGCAGGAACATTCTTGCCCAGTCCCTGACGGACATATTCAATGGAGATACCGGCAGCAATCGTCACGACAACGGTTTGTTCACGGACAGAATCTTTGATATCCGCAAGAACTTCGTCATAGTTCTGAGGCTTGACCGCCAGAACCACGATATCACTTTTTGCGGCAAGTTCCGGACAGGATGCAACCGTATCCACACCCTTTTCTGCCATCAGGGCAAGTTTCCCCTGGTCAAGATCAAAAACGGAAAGATCCTCAGCTTTTTTCGCTTGATTTCTGAGGATACCGTTAATGATTGCCGTAGCCATATTGCCGGCGCCGATAAAACCGATTCTTTTTTCACTCATAAAAAACACCTCTTTCAAGTGACATTATACACCGTTTCCCCTGAAATGTCAAAAACAGATGTTCCGGAACCGGAAACATCTGTTCTGACAGGATATTATGACAAATCAGGAATAATCAATCGAAATTACCACGAAATACAGGACGGATTCGGGAAACCGTATTTATTTCTTCTGCCGTCAACGATATAGTCGTTGTAGAGGTAGATTTCCAGTTCATCCGCTCTGCGGTAAAGCAGACCCCAGTAGCAGACGCCGCCGGCATGATGGTAAGAAAGCATTTCATTGATCAATGCATTACGGTTGACATAGGTAAGATCACGGACAGTACCCGATGTTGCGGAAGAGAGCGTCAGATAAGTACCGCTGCAGTAACCGGTTTTACCGTCTGCTGTCTTGACTTTATACCAAACGCCGTTATATTTTTGGGTACTGTAGAGTGTCACCTGATCGTTATAACCAAGAACTTCGATCACATCGGAAGAAGTGGTGGCTGCTTTCCGGAGGTTCAGACCGTCAACATTAACGGAACCCGTTACGGTATCGGAAGAAGAGGAGGAATAGCCGTAGGAATTCAGGATGATCGTTTTCAGATCAGAGCCATATGTCCAACCGGTACCGAGGTTATAGGAGAAGCAGACCAGTGAGTCAAACTGCTGCTGGTTAAAGCGAGCGCTATTCTGGATCAGCATTTCGTTGACTCTGGAAGTAAACGCTTCACTATTGATGGTTTTCACGAGAAGCGCATACGCTTCCCCTCTGGTAAGGTGATCGTAGAAACGCTGACCTTCCCAGACGACACAGCCATGACCGAGTGTCGGGAGATAACCTGCCATATAGTCATAGGTGATATCCGAGACAAAACCCTCCATGGTGCCGATCATGCCGATAACGCCGTCACTGGCACGAAGTTTGGACAGACCTGTCTGAGAAGTGGACGTTTTATTCGAGACAAAGATATCGCATTTACCGTCGTCGCAGGTTCTCCATGCTTTATCGTTTTTCCCGTATGCCTGAACGGAATAAACGCCGGCTTTCTGCGGAACGAAATTCGCTTTCCAGATATAGGTATTGCCTTCCGAGGTCTTAGAGGTAGCAAGAATATTGGTATCTACTCCGTTTCCGGTGACCCTGAAATAAACGTCATCACGGATCTTATCGGTAATGGCGACCAATGTCACCAGTGATTTCAGAACGGCGGAGTTGGGAGAGGAATAGGCGAATTTTACAGGAGCGGCATCAGACACTGTCACGGAACAGACTGCCTTGTTGCCGTAAGAGTCGGAGAATGTAATCGCTACGGTACCGGGTTTTTTGGTTTCGATCATACCGTTCTTCACAGTAGCGATGGTATTGTCACTGGAACCCCAGTAATTGCCGTTATAACCTACAATATAGATCGTTTTGCCGGCGGTAGCGGAAGTGGCGTAACGGGACAGACGGACATTTCCCATGGAAACGCCGTAAACGGTAACCTTACAGGTGGATTTGACACTGCCGGTCGCATCCGAAGCGGTAATGGTTGCCGTACCGGGACTGATACCGCTCACCTTACCGTTATTGACACTGGCAACACTGTTATTACTGCTGGTCCATTTAACGGCGAGGTTGGAAGGTTCTTTGGTAATGTTAATGGATACGGAGGAACCCTGATATACGGAAGCGGTAGAAGAAATGGAAATCTTAGCTTTCGCACTCACGGTAACCTTACAGGTCTTGCTGATAACGCCGGTTGAATCCGAAACGGTAATGGTTGTCGAACCGGCTTTGACACTCTTGACCTTACCCTGACTGTCTACGGTTGCCACAGAGGTATTGGAAGACTTATAGTAAACGGTTTTTCCGGAAGGAGTCGTCGTTGGCTTGACCGTAAAGCTCTCGCCTACCGTAAGATCCTTACTGGTGGGACTGATTGTCAGATCGGCAAAATCGGTTTTCACGACCTTAACGGTACAGGAAGCGGTTTTTTTCGTTTTGGAATCGATTGCGGTAATTTTGGCAGTACCGGCAGCGATTCCCTTCACCACACCCTTGGAAGTAACGGTAGCAATACTGCCGTTTGACGTGGCAAAGGTTACGGTACCCTGATTTCCCGTTGCGGAAAGCGTAAAGCTTTTCCCGACGGGAAGCGATTTGGAAGTCTGAGAAAGTGTGAGTTCCGTATTCACAGGAGTGGGTGCCGGAGTGGGATTGGAACCTGCCACAAAATTGACATAATCCGTACAGATATAGCCGGCTGTACCGTCAGAAGCCTTGACCTTTGCCCAGGAGGAACCGTTAAAACGGATGATATCCAGTTTGGTATCCGGGACGAAGGTTCTCAGCACGGAACTGTTGGTATTCGGAAGCGAACGGAAGTTCAGATAGGCCGTTGTCACACAGTCGGTGGTGATATCCAGATGACCGGAATGACAGTAACCGGTTTTACCGCTTGCCGTTCTGACCTTGACCCAGTCATATTCCGAGCGGTCCAGAACCGTCAGCGGAGCGTTCTGCGTCAGTACCTCAACGACATCATAATTCATGCCGGCTCCTTTTCTGAGGTTCAGTTTTTCTAATGTAACGGCAGTAATATCCGTCTGAGCAAAAGTTGTCAGTGAGGCCAGAGGAACCGCAGTAAGCATCACAGCCGCAGAGCAGATTGTCGCCAGAATCTTTCGCAGACCGTGTTTTTTACTGCGGTGTTTCGTGAAGTTTTCAGACTGCACTTCGATTTCCATTGTAAAAATCAACATCCTTTCATAATATTTACAATTCTGTAACCTAAAACGTACAAATATCAAATCATTGTTACTATTATACTTTATTTTTTAAATAATTGCAATCGGCATTCTCCATAAACAACTATCGTCATTTTATAACATTCAGTCAAATTTCATAATATTCATTGATTATCGTTTGTTACATTTGTGTTTTGTTACAATATCCATTATTTTCCATATTTTCATCAACGGGAAATTCTTACAAATAGTTACAGCTTTTTGATCAGCTTTGTTACAAACTTGTTAATTTTGTTGCGATATGTCCTGTCAAAAACGGTCAGCGCATAATCATAGATCAGGAACACAACATTGAGCAGTCCCAGAAACAGCAGCGGAAGATTCAGTCCGAAAAATTCAAACTGATCCGCCGGTACCGAGAATACCAGAATCAACAGGAAATAGATCGCAATCGCAGCCGCATTGAACAACAATAATTTTAAAATGTAAACTACCACTCTCAGCCGCAGCTTTTCTATCAATTCCTTGACCATCGGATAATAACCGAACAGGAACAGGAAACAGACGGCGGCCTCTTTATTTGTACAAAGCAGAAAACCAATGACGGAAACCGCCGCAAACGATGTCCATCCTACCGATTTCCCTGCCGTAAAGGACAGGATATAGATCACAACTCCGGCGGCTGCCGGAAAAGTAAAGTTTCCTGCCGGAATCAGATTGGACAGGATCACAATGACGGAAGCAAAGGCAGTCAACAGACCGCCTACCGCTATTTTCTGTGTATTTTTCATACGCAACCTCTATCTACAACGATCTACAACTATTATCTACAGCAATCGCACAGACAATCCGAACAGATCAGACAGGTACAGATATCACAACAGCCACAGGGGGCGCCACCACCCTGATTGACATAACCGCCCTGGGCGCCGGAACGCTGCTGCTGGATCCGGCTGAACATCGAACGATACTCCGCATTATTGGGGTCCATCCGACAGGCAGTCTGAAAGTAATTATAGGCTTCTTCCAGCCAGCCCTTCTGATATTGGATCACCCCCATCAGATAATACCATTCCGCATCACGCTCATTGGACGGAATGCCGGACAGCGCCATTTCCGCACCCGGGAAATTGCCGTTATTGATCATCATGCGGATCTGTTCAAACCGTGAACGGTTATTATGATAGGAATGATAATTCTGACCCTGACTTTTGGCACGTTTCCGTTCGTCCAGGATCCGGTCATATGCCTCATTGATTTCCTTCATTTTTTCCGAAGCGGTCTCTGCCAGCGGACTGTTGGCATATTTATCGGGATGATACTTTTTTGCCAGATTACGATAAGCCGTCTTTACTTCCTCATCGCTTGCCGATGGTGAAACGCCAAGCACCTGATAGGGATCTCTCATATTTTTTTCTCCCACTCCTTTTTCTTCGGGAAAATTACGGATTGATCTTGCTCCGATCATTCTCCCCTACGGAGCCCCTCGCTCCTCTTATTGACTGTCATACAAAATAAAAAGTACCGGTCCCTATTTTGTTACATCCGGTTTTCACTCTTTATTCCGTATTCCTTTCTCTGATACTGCAATATCTTTCATTCTTACGACATTCTTCAGCTTTCCGGTTCACTGTCCCGGTTTTCGTCAGGAAGAACCGTTTGGTGCTGCTGATGCCTGCTGCCTTTTTTATTTCCTTTTTCAAATATACAAAGCTTCTGTTGCAATGATAACCCATGATGCACAATGTTGTCAAGAATTTCTTGATAATACTTTAATTCCAACAAATCATACGCCAATATCATCTGTGCCGCTGTCAGGTTTAACACATCGTTACAGTAATCCTTCAAAGCCTCCCTGTCTCCGGTATCGGCCTTACGGAACGGATTGAACTGATGATGGAGCAGGTCCTTTTCATAATCGTCCGCCGCATCGATCAGATAGATCCATCTTCCCAGATAATACCCGAAATGCTTCAGTGTTTCCCGCCGCTCATCTCCCTCCGGCACCAGACGCTGACAAAGTTCCGAAAGTAATACCGCTGTCGGGTCGGCGGCTCTGTCAATGCCGCAGTCAGAAGCCTCCGCTTCTTTCTGACGGATCATCATCTGACGGGTCTGCTCCGCTATCACCGGATACGCTTCCGAAGCTTTCCGGTAGTTCCGTTTCAGACATCCTCTCAGAAACCGTGCCGCAACTCTTTTCCAGAATCCGGAATCCGCTATGGTATCCCCTAACTTTTCATAGCTCATGATAACGGAAACGGCGCCTGCCAGATGATAACTCTCCCCTTCACAATCACCGAACTGACACTTCCTGAAGGGATTCACCCGACATCGTCCCTGACTGATATGAGGACAGGGTTCTCCCAATGCCATCGACATCATCGCCAGTACCGTACAGTCATAACTCAGCGTCATCCGGGCAATGACGCCATAATCCCTGCCCAGATGCCTGCACAGACCGCAGTATACACTCTTGTATAACTCATATTCCTTGATTTTCAGTTCCGGTTTTTCCGGCTGTAAATATCCAAACATCCCGCACCCCCTGTCTTACGGACTTCTGAAAAATATTTTATAAATTCTCACAATAACAATTGCATTTGAAGAAAAGATGGTATATAATAATTCCATACAAAATATTTGTCTGTGGAAGTGATTTTCTATGCGTACCGACAAAATCAACTATTATCTCGATATCGCAGAGACTGTTCTTGAACGTGGCACCTGTCTTCGCCGCAATTACGGCGCCATTATCGTCAAGAACGATCAGATCATCTCCACCGGCTATGTCGGCGCCCCCAGAGGACGTAAAAACTGTATCGATATGGGGTTCTGTGTCCGGGAAACCCTCAAGGTTCCCAGAGGAGAACGCTATGAACTCTGCCGCAGCGTCCATGCCGAACAGAATGCCATTATTCATGCCGCCCGTGAGGATATGATCGGCTCAACGATCTATCTCGTGGGAAAAGACGCTACAACCGGCGCTTATGTCGAAAATGCCTCCGCCTGCTCCATGTGCAAACGGATGATCATCAATGATGAATCCATCGAAGGAATCATGGGATACTAATGCTTCAGGTGCTAACACGCCGCCGGATGCGTGACTTCCGAAAAAATTTCACCAAAATTTTTTCAAAAATAGTTTACGGCTTTTCGACAGTGTGCTATAATAAATACACAAAAAAATACAGGAAAGGTGAAAACTACTATGGGAAAATTTATGACCGAATTCAAAGAATTTATCATGAGAGGAAACGTGCTGGATCTGGCAGTCGGCGTTATCATCGGCGGCGCATTCAACACTATCGTTACTTCCCTTTGTAACGACGTGATTATGCCCGGCGTCAGCTGGATCATCGCTACCGTTTCAGGCATGGACTTTACGAATCCTGAAACCGGCGCTCTCGATTTCTCAAAGATAACCCAGTCTTTGAATGTCGGACCGATCAACCTTGGTTCATTTGCCGCAGCAATCATCAACTTCCTTATCATGGCGTTCATTATCTTCCTCTTTGTCAAGGGCGTCAATAAACTGATGAACCTTCGCAAAAAGCCTGTGGAAGAAGCTCCTACTACCAAGAAGTGCCCCTTCTGTATGAGTGAAATCGATATCGAAGCAACCCGCTGCGCACACTGTACTTCTGTTCTCGAACTGGCAGAAGAGGCTCTCAAAGAAGAACCTGCGAAAGAAGAACCCAAGAAAAAGGGTAAGAAATAATCCTGATCGAGATCCGGTCGGGTTTCCGTTTCCGGATTTCTTCTCTGAATCATTCACCCTGATCTCATAATTTAAAATCATCGGCGGTAAATTTCGGCATTGTCGGCATCGACTGTGGCTCCCGTTTGAGCGGATCGTAAATGTATTTTTTACAGGGGTTCCCCACAGTCTGAAAGCCGTATGGACATACCGGTTTGCCGCCTTTGTTTTTTTCATAATGCTGACAGTAATCGCAGCGAGGCGGAATATTGTTTCCGAATAACTTCTTTTTCGACAATAACATAGCCATTCCCCTTTTTTACCCTGATTTTCAACAGCTTTCATTATACCATTTCTCCGGGTATTCTGTAAATACCCTATCTTTATTTTCGAGGTACTTGCTATGGTTTTCAGAAGTAACAACACTAACCTTAACTTTGTTGACGGAGTGGGATTTCTCACCTTTCCGACACTGTCGTCGCTCGGTTTTCTCAATCACGCTTTTTCCACTCGTATCGGCGGTGTCAGCACTGACCAGTATAAATCCATGAACCTGAATTTCAAACAGGGCGATCTGCCGGAAAATGTCACAGAAAATTACAAAATTTTCTGTCAGGCTACCGGTCTTCCTTACGAAACCCTTGTCAGTTCCTGTCAGGATCACCATACCAACGTCCGCTGTGTCACAAAAAAAGACTGCGGTATCGGTATCTGGCGGGAACACGATCAGCTCAGTGTGGATGCGCTTGTCACCAATGAACCCGGCGTCACTTTAGTCACCCATTATGCCGACTGTACTCCCCTGCTTTTCGCTGATCCCGAAAAAAAGGTCATTGCTCTGGCTCATGCGGGATGGAGAGGAACCGTTGAAAAAATCGGGGAAGCTGCCGTGGAAACCATGTGTGAAACATATGGCTGTGACCCGACAGAGATTATTGCGGTGGTAGGAC
>CACYCN010000201.1 GCA_902772895.1 uncultured Ruminococcus sp. | reverse complement strand
TGTTTAATAAAAAGAAAAAACAACAACAACCCTATCCGCAACAGAACCAGCCTTACGGTCAGCCGTTTGGTCAGCTGCAGTATCCGCAGCAGCCTCAGGTTCCGGATAATATTGTCAATCCGCAGTATTTTATGGCTCAGGACGGAACGGTTCATTCCGGCGCCGATTTAGCCTTTCAGCCGGCTCCCGTGACGGCACCGACATTTCTGAATCAACAGAATCAGCCGCCGTTTCCTGCCATGAACAATCAGGATACTTTCGGAATGGCTCAGCCCAATCAGCCCAATGCTTATCCTGTATCCAATGGACAGCAGAATTTCAATCAGCCGTCCATGCCGCAGCAGGATTTTAATCAGCCTTATCCGAATGACACGTCCAATCCGTCAGCCATGCCGCCGCAGGGTTTCAATCAGCCTTATCCGAATGATATCTCCAATCCGTCAGCCATGCCGCCGCAGGGTTTCAATCAGCCTTATCCGAATGATATCTCCAATCCGTCAGCCATGCCGCAGCAGGATGTCAATCAGGCATTTCCTGTGACGAATGAGACAGAAGCGACGGTTCCTGTTCAGAATGGTATGCAGAATGCGCTTTCCGGTCAAGGATTCTGGGAAGATGACAATAACGGCGGCCTCGGACAGTGAGGCGTTACCGTTCTGGGCTAATTTTGCATAAACAAGAAAGAAGGAAATTGACCAATGACTGTCATTGATATCAGAAATATTTTTTCTGACAGACACATCGAGCTTGTCGATGTTAATCCCTCATACATATACTACGCCGAAGAAAAAAACGAGGAAGGACATAATAATCTCTTCCTTCTGGAATATAACCGCAAGACCCGCAAAGAACGTCTGGTGACGAATTATTCTTTGGAAGATCCTACCTTTATGGAACATATCTTTGCCTTTGAGAAGACGATGATTCTGATTCTGGAAAACGGTTCCAATAGTCTCTGGGTCATCGAAATCGATAAGAAAAGCGGCGGAGAGATCAATCGCCGGAAAGTGGTTTGTACGGGCGCTTTCAAGGAATGTATGGCGATTGATGAAAATCATCTGCTGATCTATATGGCACCCGACAGCGCTAATGCGGAAGTGTTTGAAAAGTATAAAGAGATCACTGGCTGTGATTGTCTGTGCTATCTCTATAACCTCAGAACCAACAAAAAATATTTTGTCAAAGCGCCGATGATTGCCCGTCTGGGCTGTGATAATATCAAGCTGATCAACCTCAAGGGAGAACGGTATCTGGTTCTGCTGGATCCGTTTGCCGATGAGAGCATCAAGGAAAACTATTATCGTGAACAGCGCTGGATCAATGCCGATATCCGTGATAATATCTGGCTGTGTAAAGCCGAAGAACTGGAAAACGATCTGGAAGAAGGGTATGACAGCTTTACGAAAAAGTGTATTGCCAGTGCCGATATCAAGGCATTGGTGCGCTATATGGGCAGTGACGGCGGTGTGATTTATTTCCGTGCCAAGGAATTCCGTTCCGGAACCGAAAAAATCTGCAGTTACGATATTGCGGCGGGTACGCTTTCCATTGAAGCGACCCTTGATACCTCTGATGCCGGAACCGTTTATCTGGTGGAAGAAAAACCCTTCAAGACATTTGCCGTGGGTTCTGCGGGCACAAAATATCTGATCAAGGGAATCGTCAACAGTGAAGCGGAAGTGATATATGATAACAGTATCGGTAGTTTTATGACTTGTATCGAAAACCGCTATATTGTTACCAGCCGTTCGATTTTCAGTGAAGAGAGTCAGACGACCCATACGTATTATTATATCTACGACGCACAACAGGATAAATACGAAAACTATGAATGTAATTGCCGGGTCAAGGGCAACACACTTGTCCTGTACTGAGAAGCGGTGAGACGATGATGTACCGGAAAGCGCTCTGTCTTGTGTTAACATGGATGATGCTTCTGACGTTCGGCGCCTGTGCCGGTCCGGAAAAAGAAGCTCCTTCTGAACCGTCCGGACCTGTTTCGGAGCCTTCGCCGCCGGATGACAGCCGGCAGGAACCTATGCCGCCTGTCAATACGGATCAGACGGCGCTTTCCTATCTGACGGATCACCGTGAGAGTGTCACGGCATCCTCTTCTTCGATGACATCTCCGTTAGCGATGGAGGAATGGGGTTCCGCTGCCAAATACTGTACGAAGGATCATAATTATGTGAATGTGCCTGTAAGGATTCTGTCAGTGCGTCGTGGCAGTGAGGTACAGAAGGAACTGGAGACACTTCAGAAAAGTCATCCGTTTGCCATGCCGGAACTGAATGAGCAGGAAGAATATGCAGCGGCGGAATATGAGATCTGTCTGAACGGATTTCCGGTAGATAAGGGCGGCACTCTTTGTGATATTACGGCGTTCTTATCCGGAACGGACGGGAAGCCTGTTAAAAATACGGACGGTTCTTATTTCAGTACCTTTGCCGTATGTCCGGATACGGAACATTATTATTTTGAAGGAATTGTTCACAGTATGCTGTTTTTCAAGACCCGGAAAGAGCAGAAAGAATATCTGCTCAGTCTGGGAGAATATGGTGAAACACAGGCGTATGTAAAAATGACACTATAAATTTTTTTGAAAAAGCACTATTCAACTGCGATAAAATGTTGTATAATGGTCATATTATGATTCAGGGAGGTCAATTACCATGAAAATGATGGATAAGTTCACCGATTCACTGACACAGTCTGTGGAATATATTGTTGATAAAAACCGTCAGATTGCGCAGATGAACCGTCTGAAAGCAATCATTCACAAAGAAACCGAAACACTGGATAATGCCTTTATTGCATTGGGTCAGAAATATCTCAGCGAGTTAGAGGGAACTCCCAGTAAGGATATTGACGTGGCTCAGCTTTGCGAGACGATCAAAACTTCCAAACTTCGTCTCAGGAAAGCAAGGGCCCGTTACGAATACATTGCCAGATATGGTGTTCCGAGAGCCGGTGTCAAAATTGACGGCTGCAGCAGCAAAAGCGGTTCTTCCAAAGTCGATAACGAGGAAGATCAGGATATTACCATTGCTTATGCGGATCCCACGGCTGACTCCTCTACAGATAAATGATTTTCCAAATGAAAAGACTCAACCGGGTTATGTGAATCCGGCTGAGTCTTTTTTATTGTTTTATTAGCGTCTTTTCTGAAAACGTATCTGCCGCAGCGCTGTCATTGAAAGCGGGAAAATACGGCTTTCCGGTGTTCAGACAGGACTTTTACCTGAAAATTCCTTCCGTTCAGGATTTAGGAGAGGTAGAGATCGTGACGGAATTCATAACAGGCTGTGCGGAGGATTCGATGGTACCGTTATTATCGGTCGGTTCTGCGGCAGTGGCAATGGCGTCTACCACATCCATACCTTCCGTTACCTTACCGAATGCGGCATAGCTGCCGTCGAGAGAACCTGTGTGATTATCGCTCTGGACAATAAAGAACTGAGAGCTTGCGCTGTTCATGTCAAAGCTGTTTCGGGCCATAGAGATGACGCCTCTTGTATGGGAAATGGGGTTGTTGAAGCCGTTGGCGCTGAATTCACCGTAAATATTGTGTTCGGAACCGCCGGTGCCGTTGCCGTCAGGGTCACCGCCCTGAATCATGAAGCCTTCCATGATACGGTGGAAGGTGAGTCCGTTATAAAAACCGGAATTGGTCAGATAGATAAAGTTACGGGTGGTAATCGGCGCCGTATCCGGATCCAGTTTGATTTTGATCGTGCCGTAATCCTTGACGTCAATGGTGGCATAGTAGTCCAGGGAAGCATCGATCTCTACATTTTTCAGGAAATCCGGAATTTCCTGAGTGACGGAGGAACTTTCGGATGTACTTTCGGTTGAGACGGTAGAAACGGTAGAAACGGTGGAGACAGAGGAAGGTTCACTGCTTTCTGAGGGTTGGTTGGAATACTGAATAATGGCGACGACTACCAGCAGAATGATGATCAGTGCCAATACGATACCGCCGATCAGCAGGATGATAAATCCCTGTTTACTTTCGCCCTGGTTATGATTCTTTTTCTTTTTGGAACCGTTTTTCTTGTTCTGAGCCATAATGTTATCTTCCTTTCAATCAAATCGTGTCCGGGATAGTTGGTCCCGTATGGAATAGCGGGATCAAGTCCCATGTTATCTATTATAGGAGATGAAGCGGACGATTGCAAGAGCTTTTTAGACAATAGCATGGAACTTCTTCCACAAATGTATGTCTTTTTAGGAAAATGGTTTGCCGTTTCAGAGAGAATATCGTAATTATCCATCAAATTGATTTACAAACAAAGGGAAATATGGTAATATTATCATAAGGGTTGTCTGCTGACAGCGATTATGAGACGGAGGTGCCATTATGTTTGGAAGACAAGAGTATCGGGAAATCTATCGGATTCCGGAAGAACAGTATGAAGAAATGAAGAGTTTCTATGAAAAACTCGGTTATAGTAAAAAGCAGGTAAAGCGTCTTTGTTCATCCTGTTTCGGTTATCCGATCAAGGTGGATAAAGATGCGCCGGTGTATTACGACTGGTCGGTGTATCCGAAACGGGAATATAAACCGACCAAAACCCGTGCGAAAAGTGCGGAACCGTTAGAAGACGGTTGTCTGATGCTGGACCAAGAGGTTTGTATGCCTACCCCGCCGGGCGGCGCCATGATGGGAATGCAGATGAATTCCGCGATGATGTCAGCGCCGATGATGGGGGCCATGCCGATGGCGGGAATGGCGGAGAAATCGGTGATGTGTGCAATGCCGATGGCAAAAGCGCCGGAAGCGCCGGCCTTCAATACCGCAGAAACCAATGACGCCCCTGAAAATGAAAAACATAGTCCGATGGATTCTTCCCAGCTGATCTTTTCCGCCAATGTCAATACCGCATCCTGGTCTTATCTGAGAAATAAAATCAGTGCGGGAGACCGGATCGATAAGAGTTTTATCCGTATTGAAGAGATCCTGAATTCCTATAAATATAAACTGCAAAAGCCCGTCAATGATGAGTTGTTTGCCGTCAGTGCGGAGATGACCTCCTGTCCGTGGGATCAGGAGGCGGAATTGCTGTTTCTGGGCTTCAAGGGAAAAAAGGCGGATAAGAAGGTCAAACAGAATCTGACATTACTGGTGGATGTTTCCGGCAGTATGACGGATGAATGGCTGCTGGTACAGATGTCCATGGCGGCGATTATCAGTAAGCTCAAGGCCGGTGACTATATTTCCGTGATTGCCTACAGTGACGAGACAGAGACCGTTGCGAAAAATATCGAATGCGGTGATCTGGACCGCTGTATTGACGCATTGATGAAGATCAAGGGAATCGGCGGCTGTACCAACGGCAGCGAAGGATTGGAAAATGCCTATCAGTATCTGAAGGAGCATTTCGATAAAGAAGCCAATAACCGTGTGTTTATCTTTACGGACGGCGATTTTAATTTTGGCATTACCGGTCAGGGCGGCTTGAAGGACTTTATCTATCAGAAACGAGAGACCGGGATCTATCTTTCTATCGTAGGTTACGGTTCCCGTAATTTCAAGGACAATAAGATGGAAACCCTGGCGCAGAACGGTAACGGTAACTATACTTTTGTGGCGAATCCCTATGATATTCTGGACAGTCTGTGGAAGAAACTGATTGCCAATCTGGTGACGGTTGCCAAGGATGTGAAGATTTCCGTAGAACTGAATCCGGCTCTGGTCAGTGAATATCGTCTGATCGGCTATGATGCCAGAATGCTGACGCAGCAGGAATTCCATGATACGAAGAAAGCGGCTGACGGGATCGGTTCAGGACATAATGTGGTTGCGGTGATCGAACTGAAACGGGGGAAGGCAGAAAAACAGTATTCTTCCCGTTATCTCAATGTCAGTGCGGTGGATCATCAGGATGAACTGGCGTTTATAGAAGTGCATTATAAGTCGCCGGAGGATGAAAATCTGGTGATGACAAAGTCGATCACGGTTGACAGTCTGGAAAAAGCCGGTCATGACAATGCGGAAACCGCCGCTCTTTTAGCGGCATTCGGTCTGTTGGTCAAGGATTCCGATTATAAGGGAACGATGAACAAGCAGGCATTAAGCGAACTGGTTACGGAGTATCTCCGCCGCAATGAGATTTCCAAACCGAAACGCTACAGCCATTTTGATATCATCCGGCAGTATCTTTCTTAAAACGGATACGGTTATTATGTGAAATAAACTGTGCGAAGTGCGGAGTTTTCCGGGCTTCGCACTCTTTTTTGCCTGTGGGAAATATCAGAACGTGCCTGATTCATGAGAAAACAGTGAAATAATTCTGGATAGTAATTATAAAACAAGAGATTTCCGGAGAAAACGTCAAATATGACAAGAAACAGACGAAATATTACAAGTATGAACATTTCTTTAAGAAAGTATGTATAATTAAGGCATAGACAAGAGAACAACACGAAAGTTTCATAACTACCATATGAAGTATTCCGTAGGATGTTCTGATATTTGATATGATTGAGGAGATGTTTCAAATGACAGGTAAGGTATTCAAAAGTATTGGTGTAGCATTACTGGCAATTACAATGGTGGGCGGAGTAGCCTTAGCAGAGCCGGGCTCCA
>CACYCN010000200.1 GCA_902772895.1 uncultured Ruminococcus sp. | reverse complement strand
GCCAATATGTATGCCTATTACCGGATGTCTGACAACCAGAAGTATGCCATTGTGCTGAATATGTCGCCGGTTACCAGAGAGAACTTCCGGATGGGCGTTCACTATCCTTGTACCATGAAGGAAGTATTCAACAGTGACAGCCAGTGTTACGGCGGTACCGGTGTGACGAATCCGGAGCCTATCAAATCAGAACCGATCTGTCATAATCAGTGGTATCATTCCGTTACCTTTACCTTGCCGCCCTTTGGCGCTTGTGTCTTTGAGGTAAAAGAGGATCCGAAAGCAAAGGAACCCCGTACAAAAGAAACGGATAAAGAGACAAAAAAGAAAAATTGAGTTTTTTGCTCAGATGATTCAAAAACCGATCGCTGTTGTGGAGCAGCGGTCGGTTTTGATACTTAAATACAGAAATATCTATAAATTTAAAGTTGCACAATTATTCCTGTTGAAACTTATCTAATACTATCCACTGCTTTTCTGTTTTCTACAAAGTTCAACAGCAATATTCTTGCAGAATTTCCATTGTTATTTATTTCATAATATTTTATACTACTTATATGATGTGTAATAAACGGTTCTATGCGTTCTGAAAAAGTTCATTGTAATTGAAATTTTATAGAAGAACAATAGAAAAAAATGCGGCTTTTCCATTGTTTTCTACCGGAATTTCAATCCGATGGATCACTGTATTTTGCAATAATGATTCATTTAATGATAATCTGATGAGTGGGGTATGTTGAATGAGATTACGCAAGCAGGCACTTGGAAACAGAAATCTGATTGGCACAAGAGTAGAGGAAGCGAGGAAAAAGAGAGGAATGAAACAAAAGGAGCTGTTAGCGCAGCTTCAGGTTCGAGGGGTAGACATGAATGCGTCCGGTTTATCGAAGCTTGAGGGGCAGATCCGGTATGTAACGGATGTAGAGTTAGTGGCATTAGCTGATATTCTGGAAGTTTCCGTAGACTATTTGTTAGGCAGAGAACCCAAAAAGTGAAAACATCAAGAGGAGTCTTCTTTCCCGGAAGACTCCTTATTATTTGCGCCGGTTTTTGATGATTACTATTATCATTTATCATTGCGCTTTGCGCCGGTATTTACATTTTCTGACAATTATGATATAATGTTAGTCGAAAAATTATTAACGGAGGCGTTAGATTATGGAACAGTATAAACAGGAATTTATTGAATTTATGGTAGATTGTCAGGTACTGAAATTCGGTGATTTTGTCACGAAAAGCGGCAGAAAAACACCGTTCTTTGTCAATACCGGATTTTATCGCACCGGTGCTCAGTTAAGAAGACTGGGTCAGTATTATGCAGAGGCGATTCATAATACTTTCGGACTGGATTTTGATGTTCTGTTCGGACCCGCCTATAAGGGCATTCCGCTATCCGTAGCGGCAACCATTGCGATCAGCGAAAAATACGACAAGGATATCCGATATTGCTCCAACCGTAAGGAAATCAAGGACCACGGAGATAAGGGAATTCTGTTAGGCAGCCCGATCAATGACGGCGACCGTGTCGTAATCATCGAGGATGTCACTACCGCAGGCACTTCCATTGAAGAAACTCTTCCGATTATCAAGGCACAGGGGAATGTTGTACCGATGGGACTGGTTGTTTCCGTTGACAGAATGGAACGCGGTCAGGGAGAAAAGAGCGCACTGTGCGAGATCGAGGAAAAGTATGGTCTCAAGACAACGGCAATTGTAACGATGGCAGAAGTGATCGAACATCTGTATAATAAAGAATATAAAGGAAGAGTCGTGATCGACGATACTCTGAAGGCTGCCATTGACGCATACTATGCCCAGTATGGCGCAAAATGAAGAAACAAATACTCAGTGTCGGACTTGCTTTGTCGCTGATCGTCTCCTCTGTTCCTCTGATGTTTTCAGCGACCGCTTCCGGTGCGGAATCGATTACCCCGACCGGTGAGACGGCTTCTCTGATTGTGACGCTGGATGCGCCGTCTTTGCTGGACTATGTGAACGAATCAGGAGGCGCTTATCAGAATGTCGGGGAATTGCTCCTCTCCGAACAAGGGGAACAATATATGGCGGCGATCAGCAGCCAACAGGAACAGATACGGCAGCAGATTGTGGGAGGAATTCCGTCGGCTGACCTGTCAGACAGTGTGTCCTATCAGGCGATCACCAACGGCTTTACGGTAAAAGCGGATATTGCCTATCGGGAATGGATCGCATCACTCAGCGGTGTTCGTTCGGCGCTTGTCTCACAGGAATATCCCGCCGTCAGGACGCCGGAGGAAACGGAACAGTCAGATGCTGTGGAAAGTTCTGCCGCTTCAGGTGCCGGTTCTTCGTCTCAGTCAGCGCCAGACGGTGACGAACCGGAAAGTGAAGAACAACAGTTCGGCATGGCGTCGAAGTCTACCGTCAATGTACAGGAAGCCTATGACATGGGCTATACCGGCAAAGGGACATTGATTGCGGTGATTGACAGTGAATTTGATGTAGATCATCAGGTGTTTTCGGTCAAACCCCAGGGAGCGAAGTATAACCGTCGCTATGTGCATCAGGTTCATCGGATGAGTCACTTCAATATTGCCGAAGAATATGAGATCGGTGATCTGTTCTATAACGGTAAGATCATCTATGCCTATGATTACGGTGATAACGATACCGATTGCCGTGGGGAAGACTTTTATCACGGTACGCATGTGGCATCGATAGCAGCCGGCGATAACGGAGGAAACGGAGAATTCCGGTATCTCGGAATGGCATATGACGCCCAGCTGGCATTGATGAAAATATCTGACCGTTCTGGATATTTGCGGGATGAAGCGATCGTATCGGCGCTGGATGATGCGGTAAAGCTTTCGCCGGATGTGATCAACTGCAGTTATGGTGCCGTAGAGTATTTATCCTATGATTATGAGGGAAAACAGCTTTATGAGAAACTGACGGATTCCGGTGTAGCGGTGGTTGCCTCTGCCGGCAATTCCGCCTATAACGGATATGACGTCGGACTCAGGGAAATCCCGACAGAACACGTCAATTATTCAACTATTGTAAAGCCGTCCAGTATGACAGGGGTATATTCGGTAGCGTCTGTTGTACCGAATGGCTACTATAGCAACAATCTGTATTTTGTACTGAATGATGAGCGGAAGATTCAGAGTGAGTTATATCCGCTGGGGCTTTCGGTAGAGGATGTTGCCCGGGATGTCAGTTCGCAGAATACCGACCGGAAGAACGGACGGGAACTGTTATTTGAAGATGACGAGGATTACAGTGTCGAGGACATCTACGAATATGTCTATGCCAACGCAGAAGGGGAGGATATCGATTATTCCTCACTGGATCTGGACGGAAAGATCATGGTATTCGATCAGGGAGAAGAACCGCTGGAAACGATTGTCAAAGAAGCCTATCGTCATGGCTGTGCGGATCTGATCGTGATTCGTAACGATGAATATTATCACAAGTCTTTTATCAATAATGCGGAAGTATCGGTATTCATGATTGACAGTTCGGAGAAGGAATATTTTATGACTCATGAATCCGGAATGATTGCCATCCGCATTTCGACACAGGTTTATGAGAAAACGCCAACGGATGCCCGTTGTGCGGCAGAATATTCGTCTTTCGGGACAAAGGCGGATCTGACGCTGAAACCGGATATTGCAGCGCCCGGCAGCGATGTATTAGGCGCGGCATATGACGGAGGCTATATGCTGCTGAGCGGTACTTCCATGGCAGCGCCATGTACCAGCGGAGCGGTTGCGATCATGAAACAGTATTTTCGTGAGAGCGGTCTTTCAGAGCATCTGTCGCCCTATCAGACGGAGGAAAGGATCTATCAGCTCATGATGAGCACGGCGGATCTGTCACTTTATCCTTCAGAGCTGACGGATACGGAGCGGCAGGTCTGTTACAGTCCACGGCAGCAGGGAGCAGGCATTATCAATCTGGGTCAGGCGATCCGCACAGCCGCCTATCTGTCCGTGGATGATGCCCGACCGAAGGTCTCTCTGAAAGATTCCGAAACAGGGGAGTATGAATTTTCCTTTACCATCACGAACCGGTCGTCAGCCACCATGAGTTATTATCCGAACTACCTGATTCAGACAGACGGCTATCGTGTGAATGACAGTAAACGATATCCGTATTCGCCCTATCTGAATACGCTGATACCGGTGTCTATCCGTGACCAGGCAGACGTCAGATTCTACCGGAACGGCAGAACACTGAGTCGTGTGATTGTCAAACCCGGCGCGAGTGCCACCCTGCAGGTCAGAATCCGACTTCATGATGACTTTATCGCGCGTCAGAAAAAGATCTTTACCAACGGATTCTATGTGGACGGATATATTACCATGACTTCAGGGTCGAATGTACCGTTACATATGCTGTTTTCCGGCTTTTGCGGCAAGTGGGACGATGAGGGGATTTTCCCGGCGGATTATTACTCACATGTCGAGGACTATCCCGACAGAAACAGTACGCTGTCGATCGTATCGTTAATGGACGGCAATAATGATCTTTCATTGACCGCCGGTATGAATATCTTCGGATACGATGATCTTCCGACGCAGATTGCGGTGGGAAAAAACAGTATCAGATCCTATTACCGGATCAATGGAATCACGTATGTATCATATTCGGTATTACTGCCGAATTTGTATCTGTTACGGGAAGCGATGGATTATTCGATCAGTCTGAAAGATCAACAGGACAATCTGCTGTACTATCAGAATTACGGTGGCATTTCTTCCTATTATAATCCCACGGGGCAGCCCTATACGGAGTTTATCAGGGAAAGTAACCATTATATGGTATATAATTACTGTCAATGTATGGAGACCCTGCCGGAAGGCGATTATGAATACGGGATAGAGGCATGGACAGTAGGAACGGACGGTAATCCCGGTAAAAAGGAAAACCGTACCTTTCAGATCAGGGTAGATAATACCGAACCAGTCATCAAGTCCGCCAGGCTGCAGAAAACCGATGACGAGAAACGGTACCTGACGGTAATAGCTACGGATAATAATTATCTGCAGGGGCTGTCATTGTCGGCTGTGACGTTTGATGAAAACCATAACGTCGAAAGCACCTATCCGATCATGGAAGAAATGGATCTGTATTTCGGCAGCCGGGATGCCTATATGACGTATCGTTATGATGAGGAAACCGGCAATTATATTTTCCGGTATGACCTGACCAAATATCAGAAATTCCTGACAGCATTGGCCAGTACGGAGGATGTTGTCTATGTAGACGATGACATCAAGAAAAAAAAAAAAAAAACAGAGGACTATTCACAGATCAGCCGAACCGTTCTGGCGTTGGAAGCGGTAGATTATGCGTATAACACTTCCGATATGGAACTGATTGATGTCAATTCCTACGGGGCAGCGGAACTGACCTTCCTTGACAGTAACAATCAGCCGTTATCCGGTGTCAAAGGGACGATTGGCAGCAAGACATATACGAGCAACCGTAACGGTATCATGAAGATATCGAATCTGTCATTAGGCGAGAAGAAACTTCGTCTGACGGACGGCTATCGTCTTCTGAATGATGAAACCGTCATTTCCTTCTCACTCTCAAAGGATGATTACACCTTCCGTGAGGAATATCAGGTAAAGAAGGTGGAAACTCCTCAGGAACCCTCAGGCGAGAGTTCTGATGAAAGTTCACATCCCAAGATACCGGAGCGTTCCCGTGACGAAACCAGCCGATCATCCGGCAACCAACCTATGAAAAAGGAAACCAGTACCATTGTCATGCCTTATCATACCGGTCAGTCATTTCCGGTGATTCCTTTTATGATTTGCGTTACGACTCTTGTTACACTGGTGATTGTTCTTCCGGTCAGACGTCGAAGGCGCTGATTTCCCGGAAAAGCCGGATACGATTTTTACGAAAAGACAATAAGAAGACAATAAGACATAAAAAAACCTGCCGCTCAAGCGACAGGTTTTTTTGTCGGATTCATTACTCAGCTTTTTCGCCGAAGATGTTGAAGCGGAAGAGTTTGGATTCATCTTCCGGATTCTGACACTCGATATGAGCGTTGGTGATTTTACCGCCTTCGATCAGCTGTGTCAGACCGATGAGCTGACAGAGCTTACTTTTAAGATTGAGGCGATCTCCTTCGTCAGTTACGAGGAATACATCACCTTCACAGGTATCAATAACAGCCAGAAAAGCCTTAACGTCTACATCATGAAGTTCAATTGCATTTGACATAAATAACGACCTCCTTGATTTGTCGTAGTATTCCTGTAAGCACTTTTTGCTTACTAAGTTTATTATAGCATAGAATTCCGGCTTGTCAATTGTTTTTCGAAAATAATCGGTAAAGATTTTATGGAATATGTGGCAATATCAGGGTTGAAAATTGTACATAATGTACAACTAAGGTTTTGCCATACAAGAAATGATCAAAAAACAATTCTGCCGTCCGAGATTTTGATACAAGATTCCGCCATAGCAGCGATACCGTTATCATGGGTAATCAGAACAAGGGTAGCGCCGTTCTGATGCAGTTCTGTCAGAAGTTGCATGACATCTCTGCCGGATGTTTCATCGAGATTACCGGTAGGTTCATCTG
>CACYCN010000199.1 GCA_902772895.1 uncultured Ruminococcus sp. | reverse complement strand
CTGTGTCTTATCGTTATTCATGTAAAATTGGGTGCCATTGAACAGCTGATCGCTTACTTGGGATCCTCCGACCGTATAATATCCGTCTCCGTGAAAACGGAACAGATAAAGTCCTTTTTCTTTCGCCTTGAAGAACAGCGACGGATAGGTTCCTGTCATCTCCAGATCATAGGTGCCCGGTTCGGTTACCGACATCTGATCGGAAGGAAGTACCTCAATGGTGATATTTTTCGTGTTTTCCGTAAATACGAAAGTGTGTGCGATCCCTTTCCGGAATGTCAAAAGCTGTTTGTCATTATTATTTTGGGAAACAGAATGCTTATTGTCATAATTCATCTTAAACGACTCTTTCGAGCGGAACCGGAACGCATAAATACCGTCTTCCTGCGGTTCAAAACAGAAAATACGTCTGCTTTCTCCTTCGCGATAGGGAAGCGTATAGGTGCCGCAGTCGGTGATGACATCCTTTTTTTCGATCATTGTATAGTTGTTTTCTTTGGCCCATTTCTGCGCATAGCTTCCGCTATCCACAATGATTGTCGTCCAATAGGGGATCACTTGATATCCGATCGTTGTCACGCTGCCGGGAATGTAGAGCGTATTCATTTTCGTGTCAGAAAATGCGTCTGTTCCGATGGAACGGACCTGATGATGAAGATTGAGCCTGGTCAGTCCCACACATTCTGAAAAGGCATTGTCCGGTATGTCGGTGATCGTTTCCGGTAACGTATATTCGCCGGTTCTGGCGCACGGGTATGCAATCAGTTCTGTCTTTTTCTTATTGTACAGAATACCGTCCTCCGCAAGATAATAGGAATTTTCGGATGACACATGGAACCGCTCCATACGGTTGCAGTGTAAGAAGGCATAATAATCGATCGTCTTCACTTTAGCGGGAATGCTGATTTTTTTCAGGTGCCGACAGGAAGCAAATGCTCTTGCTCCGATCGTTGTTACCTTGTCAGGAATCCTGATGTCCGTCAGCTGATCGCAATAGTTGAAGGCGTCATCACCGATCGCCGTTACACTTTCCGGAAGACTGACACTGGTCAGGTTATTGCAGTAACTGAAAAGAGCTGACGCAACGGTTGTGATTCCGCTCGGAACGGTAACGCTCCTCAGCGAGGAACAAACGGAAAATGCACTTTCTCCTATTTCTTTGACGGAAGACGGAATCGTTACACTTTTCAGATTCTTACATTTATAGAACGCATATTCCAAAATCTTTTTGACGGTTTTCGGTATGCTATAGGAACCGTATTTTGCACTGGGATAACGGAGCAGCGTTGTCTTTTCTTTATTGAACAGAACACCGTCCTCGGAACAATAACTCGGATTGTCCGGTGAGACATTGATCATCTTCAGGTTTTGATACTCCTGAAACTGCACCGAACCTATGTTGGTAATGCTTTCCGGAATGGTAATGCTTTCCATCGTTTCATTGTTACTAAAGGCAAAAGAAGCTATCTCTTTGACCGGATAACCTTCAATTGTTTTCGGAATAATCACATCCTTCTCCGAACCGATATACTCGATAATGATGACGGAGTATATATACTCGTCTTTTTCAAAGTCATAGCCTTCGTATTCTATTTTGTATTCGAAGCTGCTGGCAGGTGTTTCTTTGATTTTTGAAGTAACCTTGATCGTAAAGCTGACAGTGCTGATCTGTCCCTTCTCATCCTTTGCCCGTACCTTCAGAGAATATGTTCCGCTGCGATCCGGACAGAAGGTAAAACTGTCATGGACGGTATAAGATGACAGTGTTTTCCATGTGGTCTCACCGGGGGCTAAGGCTGTGACCAGATACCTGATCTGCCCGCAGCCGCCTTTTGCCTGACATTCTACGGAAATGGATTCGCCCAGTGTCATCGATGTCTTACTGACCGTGGATGTGTTTTGCAGCGGCGGCAGCGTGACATTGACCGTAAGCGTCTTGCCGGAAATCTGTCCGTTTTCGTCCTTCGCTTTGATCAGGAACTGATATGCCCCTGTCACTGTCGGGGTAAATGTGATGTTCCGTCTGACGGATAAACTGGAAAGTGTGTTCCATTCCGTCTGTCCGGGTTCCTGATAATACACGGAATATAACTTCTTTCCGATGCCCTTTGCCGAACGACAGTAGATCTTTACTTCATCCCCTAACGTGACCGTATCCTGCAGCACACACGATACATTGTACAGCTGTCCGCTTGTCTCTCCTTCGATCAGCTGATATCTGACAGGCCAGTATAGCTGACCGATTTCGTTCATTTCTGCGTATTGTTGGTAGATAAAACTTTTCGGATTGATCTGCGCTTCCGGATCTACCAGCGTCTTATCCAGACAGACCAGCAGTTTCTGCCCTTCTCCCACTGTCGCTCTGAGCTTACTGCCGGTATCTTTGGTGGCATCGGTGACAGGATCGTATTTTCCCCAGGTATCTTTCCGGGTGTCAACCGCACGTACCAGAAAATTGTAAGTTCCCGGTTCCGGTTCTACGATCGCTTCATACATATTGTCCTGATCTTCATCCGTCATGATGATTTCCGATTGGTTGGCTCCCCAGTTATTGAAACCGCCGATGACACCAAATTGTTCGAAGTTATATACTCTGTATGTTTTTCCGGAAGGTTCGGAGTATTCAACTTCTTCCTCTTCTTCTGATGGCGGTCCGGAAGTTTCTTCCGGAATCGCTGCGGCAGTTTGCTCTGTCGGAACGGAAGTTTCTTCCGGAATTGATGCCGGTGTTTCTTCTGACAGAGCCGGCTCTTCCTCTGATGATGCGGTCAGTTCCTGTGCGCCCGCTGTCAATGATACCGGCATGACGGCTGCGCCTGTTCCGATCATGACGGTACTCAGAAGTGCCGATATCAACTTCCGGCTCCATCCTTTTCTTTTGCTCATAAATGTTCCTCCTTTTCGGTCTTTTCCTGGATTGTCTGCCCCTTGCAGTGCGGCAATCCACTTATTTCTATTCTATTATACCTCAAGCGATCCATAATATCAATAATTTAAGATATTTTATATTTAATTATTTTCTGACATGATGCTCCCATTCCGGATGCCGGATAACATGCCCCCCCTCAGCCGTGTATGGAACGGTTTGCTGCAATAGTCAAACTGTAGTCTGATCTTCAGCGTTCCGGTAAAAGGTCAGAATGATCTTTGAAAATGACAGATACACTTATCTGCATATCAGGTCGTCAGACCTGATATGATTTGCGTCAGAAAGCTTCAAAACGGGTATGGTCGGATTGGATGGTTTTTTATCAGATGAGAGGAACTTATTGTCATATTTTCATGGGATTCCTGATTTTTCCTCATAAAATGACATATTTTCACCGGCTTTGTGTATCATTCTTTGTACGGAATCATTCTTGACAACACGATTCTGTATCACTATAATACAATAATGTTAATGATAGCCGATCGCTTTCTTCCGTCTCCGGAACAACCGATCCGGTTTGATAACAGAAGCCGTTCATGAAGGAACTGTAACGGATCCGGTACCGGAACAGAATGTTTCCCGGTCCCTCAGAATCCGGACATTACCGCATTAAAACGGTGTGTCTCAGCTCTTTCCGACTAAGACTGACCTTGACAACTGTCAGAAATCGATCCGTTTCCTGTAAGAACCCGCATGGATGACGGAACGGACTGCCTGACGATTGTTCCGTGTCAGGCATGAGAAAAGGTGGTTGTATTATGCTTTCGTTTTTTGATATCATTGAAATCAGAACCATTCTGAAACAGCGTTTCGGAACAAGACTTCATTATCATGAAGTACTTCCGGAACCCTATTTCACACTTGACAGTTCCGATCAGAAAATC
This sequence comes from uncultured Ruminococcus sp., assembly GCA_902772895.1. Taxonomy (GTDB): domain Bacteria; phylum Bacillota; class Clostridia; order Oscillospirales; family Acutalibacteraceae; genus UBA1213. The sequence continues at coordinate 1,697 of CACYCN010000199.1, read as the reverse complement.
CGTTATGCTATAGAGTCTTTCCTCAATACCAAACAGCAGACGGCTGTTTATGCGCCGGATCATCTGAAGTTTACAGTAGTGCAGAAACCAATCGTTCCTTCCGTGAATCCTTTGGCCGATCCTGTCGCATGAGTGACAATGGATCTGTCAGAAATCATGAAATGACAGTAACGGGAATCCTCTTTCTGAGGGTTCCCGTTATATTTTTGTGAATAAAACAGGAATGGCTTTTTCAGACCCGGGATGTTATAATGATAATGATGATGAACGTAAATCAGTCAACGGAGGTTAAAAGAAAATGAAAATGAAAAAACTACTTGCCGCAGCCATTTCTTCTTTCCTGATCATGACAGCCTGTGTCAATGCCTCAGAACGACAGGAATCTGAAAAGGAATCTTCTCTTCAAAGTTCGGTTGTCAGTTCTGAGCTTCCGGAAGATTCATCCGGAGAGATTTCATTAGTTGTCGATTCATCAACCGAAAGCATTGCTTCCTCTCAGGAACAGTCTCTGCCGGAAGTATTCGATTCACCGCTCTGTCGTTCCTCCCTGTTATACTGTGTGGATGATGACACCGTTCTTTATCGCGACAGTCCGGATATCAGGACGGCGCCTGCCAGTATTACCAAACTCCTGACAGCCTCCGTTGTTCTGCGGAATATGAAACCGGATGACGTTATAGAAGTGGGTAGTGAACTTGATCTTGTTCATGATGATTCCAGCAGATGTTTTATTTCTGCCGGTAATCGTCTGAAAGTATATGATCTGCTGACAGGAATGTTATTATGTTCCGGAAATGACGCAGCCTATACAGCCGCTGTTACCACCGCAAGGGCAACCCATCCTGACCAGATACTGAGCGATCAGGAAGCGGTAGAAGTATTTGTCGCCATGATGAATGAGACCGCCGCTGAGATCGGTATGGCCAACAGTCATTTTGCCACACCTGACGGTTGGGATGATGACGATCAGTATGTGACCGCAGAGGATCTGATCACTTTAGGCAACTATGCCCTTTCCGTTCCGGAGATTCGTTCCATTGTCGGTATCTTTGAAACTTATGTCGTATTTGAATCGGGTGAAAATATTACCTGGAAAAATACCAATTATCTTCTGGATCCTGACAACGACTTTTATTGTGCCGATACTATCGGAATGAAAACAGGAACTACCGATAATGCCGGCTATTGTCTCCTCTCTGCTTTCCGGAAAAACGGGAAAACCTATCTCTCCGCTGTCTTGGGATGCCTCTCGGATAACGACAGATATGAGCTGACTTTACAACTCTATCATCTGATCTGAGTGATCATGTCTTTTCCGGCAGCTTGAATGTCGAAATTACAGAAATAATGATTGTGTGTAAATTGTGCGTAAAAAAGACAAAAAGTAACTCCGCTTCTGAAATTCTCATCAGAAGCGGAGTTTTTAGTGACCCATCGGAGATTCGAACTCCGGACACCTTGATTAAAAGTCAAGTGCTCTGCCAACTGAGCTAATGAGTCATATGCAAGAAAAAAGATGGCTGGGATGGCTGGATTTGAACCAGCGATGACGGAGTCAAAGTCCGTTGCCTTAACCACTAGGCGACACCCCATCGAAAGACTGTAAATTCACGCAGCGAATCGCTGCGTGAACTACAAGAGTGGGGTGGGTAATCGGATTCGAACCGACGATCTCCAGTGCCACAAACTGGCGCTTT
>CACYCN010000198.1 GCA_902772895.1 uncultured Ruminococcus sp. | reverse complement strand
GGTGGCAGACAGTTCGCCGAACATCCGTGTAGTACATAAACAGATTCCCGAAGTGACCAGTGATGCGAATACCAGATAGACACTCATGACCAACTGATACAATCCCAGTCCTTCCGCACCGATCCGTTCTGACAGCATAATACGGAATGTCATACCCAGACTGCGGATCAGTATCGCCGAAGCTGCCAGTATCACACCGTTTTTCAAAAACAATCGCCGATTCATCAGTTCCTCCTGTTTCATATCATTGTGTTTTGGAAAGAGACGGGGGAGAAGTCTTTGTTGGAACCAAGAAAATTCTCCGGAAAAATTGATTTCCGTGAAACCTTCCGGGGAGTCGTTGACTAATAGAAGGAAAACAGTTACAATGAGAGATAGAAAATAAATGATAGTGAGATGATGGGATGTTAAAGTTAAGACGATTTTTAAAAGATTACCGATGGCAGCTGATCGTAGGACCGATCTGTAAACTGATCGAAGCAATCTTTGAATTACTGATTCCGCTGATCACTGCCGATATCATCGATAACGGGATCCGGAATAATGATATCGGTTATGTGCTGCCCCGGGGCGGACTGATGGTATTATTAGGCGTACTGGGACTGGGGAGTGCGCTGGTATGTCAGAAATCGGCGTCAATCGCTTCCCAGGGATTCGGCACCAAAGTCCGGAATGCCCTGTTCTGTCATATCAATACCTTATCTCATGCGGAACTTGATAAAATCGGAACACCATCCCTGATCACCAGGATGACCAACGATATCAACCGTCTGCAGTTAGCGGTAGCCATGCTGATCCGTCTTGTGATCCGTGCGCCGTTTCTTGTCATCGGCGCATTGATCATGGCAATGACGATCGATCTGCGTTTATCATTGATCTTTTTCGGAGCCGCGATACTGATTGCATTGATTTTGTTTTTTGTCATGCACCGTTCCGTGCCGTACTTCAAGAAAATACAGAAAAAACTGGATTCCGTTTCACTGATCTCAAGGGAAAACCTTTCGGGTAACCGTGTGATCAGAGCCTTCGGCAGACAGGAAAAGGATCAGCAGCGATTTGATGACAATAACGATGAACTGGCAAGAACAGCCGTAACGGCCGGCAAACTTTCGGCATTGCTTAATCCTATGACCTATGTGGTAGCCCAGGCCGCCATTATCGGAATCGTATGGTTTGGAGCGGGATTTGTATTTGCCGGGGAACTGATGCCGGGGCAGGTCATTGCCCTGGTAAACTATATGACGCAGATCTTACTGGCTATGATAGTTGTCTCGAATCTGGTGGTAATTTTCACGAATGCGTCCGCTTCGGCGGCCAGGGTCAATGAAGTGTTCGAAACAAAGCCGTCTGTGACCGAAGAAGCTTCCGGTAAAGTGACGCAGGACGAAAAGGCGCCGATGATTGAATTCCGTCATGTTTCCTTTGGTTATCAGGGCGGCGGCTATGCCGTAAAAGACCTGAATTTTACGATTGAAAGAAACAAGACGGTCGGGATTATCGGCGGTACCGGATCGGGAAAGAGTACCCTTGTCAATCTTGTGCCGAGATTCTATGATGCCAATGAAGGGGAAGTGTTGGTAGGCGGAGTGAATGTCCGTTCCTACACGTTTCAGGAACTTCGATCCCGGATCGGCATTGTCCCCCAGAAAGCGGAACTGTTTTCCGGAACCATCAAAGATAATCTCCGCTGGGGCAAAAAAGACGCAACCGATCAGGAGATCAGACAGGCGCTGAAAGTGTCCCAGTCCTATGAATTTGTCAGTCGTTTTCCGGAGAAGACCGAAAAATGGATCAGTGCCGGCGGGAAAAATTTATCAGGCGGTCAGCGTCAGCGACTGACGATTGCCCGTGCCATTATCCGGAAACCCGAAATACTGATATTGGACGACAGTGCCAGCGCCCTGGATTTTGCCACGGATGCCGCGCTGCGCCGTGCGCTGCGGGAAGAAACGGACGGTATGACGGTACTGATGGTATCCCAGCGAGTGGGAACCGTGCGCTATGCCGATTGTATCATCGTATTGGATGCCGGAGAGATTGCCGGTATCGGAACCCATAATGAACTGGTCAGAAACTGTGAAGTCTATCGTGAAATCTGTCTTTCCCAGCTTAAAGCAGAGGAGGTTGAAAATTCATGAGTTCATCCGATAAACCGAAAAAAACCTCCCGCTCCGGTAAAACCACATCGTCCCCCAAAACTCCTGCCAAGTCATCGAATCCGTCTCAGGCAAGAAAAACAACAGCCCAAACATCCCATCAGGCGTCAGTGAAAGGCTCTGCCAAGTCCTCCCAAGGAACCAAATCGACGAAGGGAACGGTACGCCGCATTCTGCATTATGCGTCGCCCTATCGCAAGAGTTTATTAGGGGCATTGATTTTTGCGGTACTGTATGTAGTGATGAGTCTGACGGCGCCGGTCCTGATCGGTTATGCCATCGATCATATGATTGCAAAAGGAGAGGTTGATTTTATCGCCATCGGACAGCTGATTCTGATGACAGGAATCACGGTATTATCCTGTGCTGTTTTTCAGTGGCTGATGGGATTATTTGTCAATACGGTAAGTTATCTCACGATCCGTGACTTACGGAGCGAGGTATTCCGGAAATTCAACGCCGTACCGCTGCGCTATACGGACAGTCATCCTCACGGTGATCTGATCAGCCGTATCATCAATGATACCGACAGTATCGGTGACGGGCTTCTGCAGGGAATCACACAGCTTTTTTCGGGTATTGTGATGATTGTCTGCACATTGGTATTCATGATGGTGATGAATGTATGGATTGCGTTAGTGGTAGTTGTCATCACACCGTTATCGATGTTTGTGGCGGCATTTATCACAAAGCTTTCCCGGAAGCAGTTTCTGGTACAGTCTGAGACACAGGGAGAACTGAGTTCCTATATCGAAGAATATGTCGGTCAGCAGAAACTGGTCAAGTCCTTCAGTTTTGAAGAAGACTCCCAGAAGGCGTTCATGGAAATCAATGAACGGCTGCGTGTTTCGGGACAGAAATCACAGTTTTATTCCTCACTGGCGAATCCGAGTACACGCTTCGTCAACGGACTGGTGACAACGGCAGTATGTATTACGGGAGCGTTAAGCGCCATCAACGGTACCC
>CACYCN010000197.1 GCA_902772895.1 uncultured Ruminococcus sp. | reverse complement strand
GCAGACAACATCGGCATCATACTTCACGGCGTCGGTTATCATATGAGAAATAAAGCCGTCATTCAACCAATCGTCGCCGTCAACATAGCCGATATAAGCGCCTTTCGCCGCCTGAATCCCGGCTTTTCTGGCAGAAACCAAGCCGCCGTTTGCTTTATGGATAACTTTGATGCGACTGTCCTTTGTTTTATATAAATCGCAAATATCGGGGCAACGATCATCAGATCCGTCATCAACCAGGATTATCTCAATGTTCCTGAATGTTTGATGAATCAAACTTTCAATACAGAATCCAAGATAACGGTCAATGCGATAAATCGGCACAATCATACTCACCAATGGTTTGTTCTGTTCCACCGATTCATCTCCTGTCTAAGTTCGAAACTTTATTTTTCACGTATTCCGTAAAATCCTCCATCGTTGCGCTGGTTTCAGAGGAAATACCCTCCTGTTTGACAAAGGATTTGAAAACTGTCTGAAAGATGATTTTTACATCACCCAAAAATGTGATATTATTGACGTATTCGATATCTAATTCAAACTTTTCATCCCATGAGATTGCATTTCGTCCGTTTACCTGTGCATAACCCGAAAGACCAGGTCTGACGTCGTGGCGGTGCTTCTGCCTTTCATTATAAAAGGGAAGATATTTTATCAGCAAAGGTCGTGGTCCAACCACGCTCATATCTCCTCGAAGAATATTCCAGGCTTCCGGCAGTTCATCAAGGGAAGTTTTACGAAGGAGCTTTCCAAATCGCGTCAGCCTTATCTCATCGGGAAGTAAATTACCGTCTGAGTCACGTTTGTCAGTCATTGTGCGAAATTTATACAGAAAAAATATCTTTTCGTTCTTTCCCGGCCGTTTCTGCTTGAAAAAAATGGGACTGCCCAGCTTTACCTTGACCAGCAACGCAACAAGCGCATACAACCACCAAAAGACAATCATGGCAAGCAATGCGCATAGAATATCGAGCAGGCGCTTGAAAAAGCGCTCATATAATCCGTAAGGCTTATGCTTTTCCATATCAAAACCTCAATCAAAACATCTCTTGACAATCTGGATTATCTTATCCTGTACCGCAACAGACATTTTGTTATCACTGGGCAAGCAAAGTCCTCTTGCGAAAATATCGGCTCCAACATCCTCCCCCAATGATACGAAAGCGTTCTGACTGTAGATCGGCTGCAAATGCATCGGCTTCCATATTGGTCTGCCTTCTGCGTTCAATCTCGCGAGCTTTGTGAGTATTTCTGTCGGACAGCTCTTTCCGGGTTCTTCCCAAAATTCCGCCTCGTTATCTGAGCGTGCCTGACGGCACATCGCATCTCTATCAATCAACAAACAGCTCAGCCAATAATTCGGCTCGCTGTTTTCGGCGTCAAAAGGATTCATCTGAATGGGTAAATCCTGAAAGCCCTCTTTGTATCGCTCATAAATCGCTTTTTTTTGCGCTATGTGTTCTTCCAAATAAGGAATTTGACCTCGAACAACTCCGGCAATAACATTTGACATACGATAATTGTAGCCTATTTCCGTGTGCTGATACCACGGTGCTACGTCACGGCTCTGTGTTGACCATTTGCGTACCCTATCAGCTGCATGAAAATCATCTGTCAACAACATTCCGCCGGCGGAACCGGTAATGATTTTATTACCGTTAAAGCTGATTGCGTTATATGTTCCAAAGCTGCCTGTCTGCCTGCCTTTGTAGGTTGCGCCGAGAGACTCGGCAGCGTCCTCAATAAAAATCGCGCCATTCTTGTCGCAAATAGCCTTCAGCTCATCGATTTTTGCAGGAACACCGTAGAGATGCGCCGCAATGACCACCTTTGTATCCGGATACAGTCCAAATGCCTTTTCCAGCGCATTGGGATCCATGTTCCATGTATCACGCTCAGTGTCGATAAAGACAGGCTCACCGCCCTCGTATACAACCGGATTCACCGTCGCGCCAAAGGTCATGTCAGTGCAAAAGACCTTGTCTCCATGCGAAATGTCCGCAAGCTTGACCGCCATATGCAACGCTGACGTACCGGTTGCAAGCGGCACCGCGCAGTTGCAGCCAACCTTTTCGCAGATCATTTGCTCTATTTGATTTAAATTCTCTCCCAGAGTTGACATCCAGTTTGTGTCATAGGCGTGTTTCATATATTTAAGCTCTTCGCCGTGCATTGTCGGCGAGGACAGCCATATTTTTTTTTCAAACGGAGCAAAACCCAATGTAATCTCTCCAACCACTTCAAATTTTTTAGCTTTCTGTACCTAGCTTTTTTATTTCCTCATTCTTTTGTGACTTGGACATATCCACTTTCTTAACAACCAAATCCTTGTTGCCGCAGCCGATACAACCCTTATCCTTGATTCGCTCGTAGGTGTCGCGGATGTTCTGTCCTTGCGAACGGATGCTCATTTCGCACTGGTGACATTTAATCTCATAAATCTCTCCGTCCTTTACCTGCGACATATCGGTGATGCGCTCACCG
>CACYCN010000196.1 GCA_902772895.1 uncultured Ruminococcus sp. | reverse complement strand
CTCAGAGGAATCCATCTCCTGAGAAACAGAAGTTTCCGGCGATAAGGACGCCCTTATAGGATACTGTTGTGTGCCGAACCAGGCTGTGACGGAAAGAATCAGTCCTAATACAATGATCCAGATCTTTTTGATCATGTTCGTTCACCCCGGAATAATGACTTTTCAATGACATGATCGGTTTTACGATACTGTCAGGAGATAGCCGATTTCATTTGAGAGACGAAAGAAGCGACAGGTTCCGCCGCATTCGTGCCAAACTGAGCGAGAAGTTTGATGATAGCGGAACCGACGATCACGCCATCCGCAAGGGATGCCATCTGAGCAGCCTGTGAGGGATTGGAGATACCGAAACCGATCGCACAAGGGATATCGGTATTTTCACGGACGATACTGACAATGGATGCCAGATCGGTAGTAATTTCACTGCGGGTACCGGTCACGCCGAGACTGGAAACGAGATACAGAAATCCTTCCGCTTCTCTGGCGATCATAGCGATACGGTTTTCGGAAGTCGGCGCAATCAGGGAAATCAGATCGACCCCGTACTGACGGCAATAGGGCAGGAATTCCTCTTTTTCTTCAAACGGCAGATCGGGCAGGATCAGACCGTCAATGCCGATTTCCTGACAGGTCGCAATAAAGCGTTCCGCGCCATAGGAAAATACGACATTCGCATAGGTCATGAATACCAGCGGGATCGTGATATCCTGACGCAGCTTACGGACAAAGTCAAAGATCCGATCGGTATTGATACCCCCGGCAAGCGCGCGGATATTGGCTTCCTGAATCACGGGACCTTCCGCAGTCGGGTCAGAAAACGGGATCCCTAATTCAATCAGATCGGCACCGCTGCGGACAGCCGCACGGATCACCTCTTCTGTGGTATCCAGATTGGGGTCACCGCAGGTAATAAACGGGATAAAAGCTTTTCCGTTCTGAAAAGCCTGTCTGATCTTACTCATAAATTTCCACTCCTCTGTATCGTGCAATCGCAGCGCAGTCCTTATCTCCTCTGCCGGAGATCGTAATGATCATGATCTGATTTTTATCCATTTCAGGGGCGATCTTCATCGCATGGGCAACGGCATGGGCGGACTCAATGGCAGGGATAATGCCTTCTGTCCTGGATAAATACTCAAACGCATTGACTGCCTCGTCATCTGTCACCGGAACATATTCGGCTCTGCCGATATCATGCAGATAGGCATGTTCCGGTCCGACACCGGGATAATCCAGACCGGCAGAAATCGAATAAACCGGAGCAATCTGACCGAACTCGTCCTGGCAGAAATAGGACTTCATCCCGTGGAAAATGCCAAGCTTACCGGTGGCGATCGTAGCGGCGGTTTCAAACGTATCCACGCCCCGTCCGGCAGCTTCACAGCCGATCAGACGGACACCTTTATCTTCAATAAAATGATAGAAACTGCCGATCGCATTGGAACCGCCGCCGACACAAGCCAGTACCGCATCAGGCAGTCTTCCCTCTTTTTCAAGAATCTGCTGTCTGGATTCCTTGGAAATCACCGACTGAAAATCTCTTACGATCGTCGGGAACGGATGGGGTCCCATCACCGAACCGAGACAATAATGGGTATCGTCAATCCGGCTGGTCCATTCTCTCATGGCTTCGGAAACGGCATCCTTGAGGGTAGCCGTACCGGTAGTAACCGGAACCACCTCCGAACCCAGCAGTTTCATCCGATAAACATTCAGTGCCTGACGCCTGGTATCCTCCTCACCCATATAAACAACACATTCCATTCCCATCAGAGCGGCAGCCGTTGCTGTAGCCACACCATGTTGGCCGGCACCGGTTTCGGCAATGAGTCTGGTCTTGCCCATTTTTTTGGCAAGCAGCGCCTGACCGAGTACATTATTGATCTTATGGGCGCCGGTATGATTCAGGTCTTCTCTTTTCAGGTAAATCTTCGCTCCGCCCAATGCTTTTGTCAGCTTTTCGGCATAGTAAAGACGGGAAGGTCTTCCGGCGTACTCATTAAAAAGTTCCGTCAGTTCCCGGTTGAAGGTTTCGTCATTTTTATAGAAATTGTACGCTTTTTCCAGCTCGATCACGGCATTCATCAGAGTTTCAGGGATATACTGACCGCCGTGGATGCCGAAGCGTCCGTTAGGATTCGTCATACTGTTTCTTCCTTTCTGACAGCGGCTACAAACGCCGCCATTTTCATGAAATCTTTTTTGCCATCCGTTTCAATGCCGGAACTGACGTCCACCCCATAGGGATGCAGGGTTCGGATTGCCTGTCCCACATTGTCCGCCGTCAGTCCGCCGGCAAGAAAATAGGGCCGTCCGATACCGGATAACAGCTGCCAGTCAAAGGTCAGTCCGTCACCGGCGCCGCCGTCCAGCAGAATCGAATCAGCCGGACTTTCTTCCGCCTGACGGACGTCATGTTCCGAACGGATCCGGAAAGCCCGGAAAACGGGTTTCTCCGTCAGTTGACGCAGACGCCGGATAACATGGTCGCTTTCGCTTCCGTGAAGCTGCGCCATATCAATGGTACCGTTTTGCAGCAAACGGGCAATGATTTCCGGGGATTCATTCACAAAAACGCCGACCGCCTGAATCGGCGAAGCCAGTCTCTGTCGGAGAACATAAGCCTGTTCCGGCGTGACATACCGCCTGCTGCCCGCCGCAAACACAAAACCGATATAATCCGGCTGCAGACGATTGGCATCATCAATATCGCATTCCCTTGACAGTCCGCAAAGCTTGATCTTTGTCATCGGGCACCTCTCAGTTCCCGCAGCTTAG
>CACYCN010000195.1 GCA_902772895.1 uncultured Ruminococcus sp. | reverse complement strand
TACGATATCGAAACTGATAAGATCACACTGAACGTTAAACAGCCGGAAGACATGAACTTCCAGCTCAGTTATTATGTATGGACCTATAATGATGAAGGCGGCGCATACTCAGGTTATAATGAGAGCCTCGGTCATGTCAGCTATACCTATGATGAAAGCTACATCGCAGGTAATTCCGGACAGATCAGAAATCTTGACAGGACTCTGATGAAGGGTAATATTGTGCATCCGAACGGAACATGGGCAACCGGCGGCGGCGGTAAACAGGGTCCTCCGGCGATTATGGCAAACTCCGGTAACGGTTGGTTCACCGGTGACTATATCATCAAATCCGGACGTGTACCGTGGTTCAATATCATCTTCGCTCAGAAGGGTTCCGTACTGGGTGATGACTGTTCCAACACCGTGGACTCCCAGACCAATGAGATGCTGCACCTGTGGTATCTGGATCCCTCCGATAAAAACATTTACTTTGAGTTCCTTGATAAGGGCAGCCGTTCTTACTGGACAGCTTACTATCTCGGAACAGGTTGGAATGGTAAGGATTGTCTGGACGATACCATTCTGGTTTATGTCAAGAATACCAAGACAACCGTACACTTCAGAGCAGAAGGCTTTGATGATAAGAACGTAAAATCTACTCTGGCTTCCGCACCGGCCATCACTTCCGTCAGCAATACGGACGGTACTGCTATCAACGGTAAATATACCAGAGCCGGCAGCACTCTGACCACCCAGACCATGAGTTATGAAGGCTGCGGATGGTGGACTGCCATTGTAGACACCGGCAGAAACTTCAATATTTCTATCAGCTTTAACGGCGTTTCCTACAGTGCCGCCAATGTCAGCAGAAACTATAACAGTGAATCCTGGATCGTTCTGAAGAGCGGTGCAGCTACACTGAGCTCACATCAGAGTGAAGTGAATGCGCTGTATGCTATCAATGTTGACCCGAACTCTTATGTAACCGTTCATGCAAAGATCGCAGACTATACACAGTTTGCAACTCCGAAGATCGGTTATAAGGATGTCGGTCTGAACTCCTCCGCCGGAAAGATCGCATTGCTGAATAAGGTCGTTGAAGTCAGCGATATCAATGCGGACGACTATACCGAAGAGAGTTTCGCCGTACTCCAGACCGCAAAAAATGAGGCAATCGATATTCTGAATGATGACAATTTCATCAATAATCAGGAAGGCGAATCCACAGACGAAAAGATCACTAAAGCAGATGAAGCATATGAAGCAGCGATCACCAAGATCGACGATGCTGTTAAGGGACTTGTTACCACCGGTGCAAAGCCGGATGAGATCAAGAAACTGCAGACCATCGTTGAAGAAGCCAATACTGCAAAGTCCAATCAGGAAAAGAGCAACCTCTATGATTACGGTATCTACCAGAACTTCATCAAAGAGGGCGGCGCTTATGATCTGGCTTCCAAGGCACTGCACAATACCGGTGAACTGACTTCTTCCAAGATCAATGAACTGTATAATAACCTGAGAGAAGAACTGGATACTCTCTATTCCAGCCGTGTCATCAGAGATGCTCTGGCTCAGGAACTGGAAAAAGCAAGATCCTATGTCAATGATCCCAAATATAAGCAGAGCGCAAGAGATGATCTGGCAGCAGAACTGGATGAAAATACAGTCGGCACAGCAGCTTATATCTATAAGCTCGTGAATGTTACCCAGACCACCATCAATGAAGCGGTTGTTGTACTGCAGAACCTGATTAAGGCTTGTGAGGATAACCCTGACACTCCGCTTAATACGACTGCTCTGACAGCAAACCTCAATATCGCAAGAGAACTGCTTGACGCAGAAAAGAAGAACTGCACAGACGCTACTTATACCGCACTGGAAAATGCCCGCAATGATGCAATCAACAGAAGCGGTGCGGCAAAGACCCAGGAAGAGATCAATGCACTGAATGATGCTGTTGTGGCAGCAATTAACGGCTTCTCGATTCTCAAGCCCGTGAATACCAATGCAGAACTCGATTCCAAACATACCGTCCGTGTATGGGTGGTTGCAGATGCCATTGTCACCGACTTTGAGTTTGATGAATATGTATCTGCCGAAACAACAGATCCTACCATGCTGGATATGAACTCTCTGAATATTCAGGAGGAAACCGGCTATCGTTATCTGGATGTTGACAAGAACATGTTCCAGTTTATCGGTCTGGTTGCTACGACTGCCAACGGCAAAGTGGTAGACTCCGGAAAGATCGAACTCGCTTCCGTCACTGACAATAACCTGGTACTCAGCATCAACAAACAGGGTAAGACAACCAAGACAACCTTTACTACCATCTATGGTAACTTCTCCGGTAATTCCATTACCGCAAAGATCGGTACCGTATCCGTGAATGCAGTCTATGAGGCTCCGTATTATGTAATACGTTATGTCACGAATACCAAGAATAAGCCGGTGATCAGCTGCGTATTCAATAACCAGTACGGCACTTTCACCACCAAGACTTATACGGTCGATACCAGAAAGGCCGGCGAATTTGTCGTAACCGTTGCTGAAAATCTGGATGATATTTCTGTTCCGGTCAATGTCAATGATATTTATCCGAAATATGAAAGCACACAGCAGCCTCAGACTCCTAATCCGGAAGGCACCACTTCCTTCGGCGAGTTTGAAGTACAGAATATGGCAAGCGGCGGCGGTTCTTCCACCGTCATGGATACCTTTGATGTTCCGGTTCCCTCCGGCAAGACTGCCCTGATCGTTCATATTCCTACAGGCAGCGCTAACTCTTTGGTCAGCCATAACGGTGATACTCCTCCGTATGCATGGGTATGGGATTTCAATGAAAACCATCTCTGGGGTACCACCTTCCCCGGTAATCACATGTTCCGTTATAAGGGTTCCGATTACTACTATTGTATCGTAGACGAAAACTTCAAGGGTCTTGTTCTGAGTAAGGATACCGGCGATACCGGTAAAACCTATCAGAAGTATAATACCAAGGACTATATCATCAGATCCAATAAAACCGCATGGAAGTCCCCGTATTATGTCATCGAACCTACCAGCAGAACAACCTTTAAGACGATCAGCCTCGTCAGAGAAGCTCCCAGCCTGGAGATTCCTTATGTAGAGCCTGATATCACAACCGATCTCAATATGGCTTATGTCGGCGGCAATAAGGTTCGTGTCGTCAACAAGAGCTATGTCAACATTCTCGGCGACGGTAAGATTACCAATGACTATACCGTTCCGGTAACCAGCGGCAATAAGTTCGGCGGCAGTAACATCAATAAGAACTCCGGCGGTCGTGTCGGCGGTTCCGAACTGATTCCGTACTATGACTGGTATGAGTATAAGCTTCCGATTGCTAAGGCATCCAACTATACCTTCTCCATCGAAGGTATGAACCCCGGCAATGCCAGCAAACAGACCAAGCAGATTGTCAACGCTTACGGCGATGTATGGCTCGAACAGCTTGACAATACAACCCTGAAAGACGGTAAGTATTCTAACATCAACCTCCTGACCTTTGACCCTGAGTATTCTCAGACGGCTTCCAAGATCACCGTATACTTCAGACTGCCTTCCGGTTGGGATAACCTGAAGCTGAAGGCTTATGGTATGGAAGATGTGGAAAAGACGCCGAACGGCACTCTCACAAGAGGCAATAATGCCAATATCAGATACTTCAACGATATCTCCAAGAATACTCCGTTCATCACCTTCACCGTAGATGAGACCCTGGCAAACGGCACAAAGGTTTCTCATTCCTACAAGACCAGCCTCCATGGCGGCGATGAAGTCCTCTTCGACCCGAGACTCAGAGACGGCTACGGTAACTGGACAACCTTCGTTTCCGATCAGGAAAACCTGAAGAGAGTTCTGAAGGAACTGATGGCAATGTATTACGGTAAAGTTATCGTAAAACAGTATAATGATAACGGCGAAGTTTACAGCCACGGCGATTCTACCTACAACTACTCCGAATATCTGAGAAGCAGATTTGAAAGCTATGCAACTTATACTACCAGTAACGGCGTCAAATATTACATTCTGAATGACGTTTCCGGTATCAGCGAAGCAGCAGCTTACAGCGCTTATGTCGATATCAGTAATGTTATTGCCAACTACGGCGAACTGTATCAGCAGATGTCCAATGCGAAGGAATATATTGACGGTCCGTTGACGAACGGTGAAATGAGCGCATGGGGTCAGCCTGAGGTTCATATCACAGACTCGAAGGGTCACTATCCGGAATACCTTGGCAGAGGCAATACCTATATTCAGTATTCCAGAGAGACTCTGACTGCTCTCAGACGTCGTCTTGCGGAAGCAGAGGGTGCTTATCTCTCCCTTTCCAGCTCAAATGTCGTCAAAGCAGCCGTAAATATCAAGAGAGCCATCGCATCTCTGTCTACAGAGGATAAGGGCGCTATCTCCTGCTTCCTCTATGACGCACAGGGTAAAGTAAGAGCCGGTTCTTCCTTCAAGATCAGATATAAGAAGCCCGGTCAGGATTATTACACTACCGATCCGGTACCGGATAAGAATGATGAAAACTTCCCGATGATTCAGATCCCGCATGAAGGCGCTAACTTCAAGATCAGTGAAGTTCAATTTATTGAAACAACGGTTGGCGGTGAAGAGTACTATCTGGGTACACCCAGAACGGAAATGAAAGCCGGCGAAGAATGGGTATTTGTGGATACCTCCAATAACTCCTTCTGGACACCGAATACAGAGTCCGATTACAGACAGATCAACTCCGATCTGTTCATGCAGGAGGATGCGGCTGATCAGATGATTTATGAGATGGAGCGTAATGATACCACTGCAAAATTCGAGACCATGACGCTGCTCTATAATACCAATACAACGATAACACTGGCAGACGGTTCTTCCTATGTCATCAAGGCAGGCGCATATGTCTTCACTCATGAGGATACTCAGGATAGTTCTTCCGTTGTCTACGGCGGTACACTTAATGTGTTCAGTACGAAAGCAAAAGCATATTTCACGGATCCCGCTAATTACGGCGAGTATACGGAAAATGCAGTAGATGCTTCTACACTGGGCTGGATCGTCGAAGAGAACGAGAAACTGAACTTCAAGACCGGTAACAATACCTCCAGTGGTAACAATGTGAACTTTACGGCAAACTCCGGCAGCTTCACAAAGTACACGAACTATTATTCCTATTCTTCCACGGACGGCTTCTACTTCAGATGGGATAAAGCAAGCCCGCTTTATGTCAATAAAGAAGTTCGTTTCTGGGCTGATGATTTCAGATTTGCCACTTCCGGCACCATTGACGGTACCAAGGATGACATGGTAAGCCCGCACTTCTATCTCTATAATAATGATCCGAGTGTCACAGAAATGAAGATCACCTTCGTTTCCAATGTCGCTGTTCATTACTATGACAATATGCACAACGAACACTCCTTCGTTATCGGCGAAGGTGAATGGACCATTAAGAAGGATCCGAACGACGGCGGCGACTATATCGCTGACCTCTTTAATGAGACCTACTGGAAGGGCGGAGAATATGCTATCCAGAAGGGCAGAAGTGGTTCGAGCTTCACAAGCACCGGCGACGGTAAGCTGGTTCATGGTAGCTATTCATAATCATTGCACTTCCCGGTGATTCTTTCCCGGACGAAAAACCCCGACACAATTGTGTCGGGGTTTTTGTATTGGCTTGAAGGATCAGACCGGTTTTTCGTCCGGATAGCCGCAGCCACAGCGAGGTTTTTTATCCAGCGGCAGACGTGACGGGAAGAATTCATTTGTCGGGAAATCAATACTGCTGAACAGTTCACAGGGATCCTCGGAACTGGATACACATTCCTTATGGGGAATGCAGAAATCATAAGCGGGAATCAGCATCTGGACATTTCTCTCCAACTGTACGATCGTGAAGATTCCCATAGACACCAATACATGTTTATCCGCTTCCACCGGGGAAAATTCACCGCCATAGCGGCGCATGATTGCTTCGGGAATACGGGGAGGTGTGGGCGGCGTAAAATGATGATCGATCAGTTTGGCAGAAAGCGGGATCGGTTCGGCAATCTGTACCACTGCTTTCGGACAGTTTCTGGTCTGATTGGACGCGCATTCCCCGACCCCGTCGGAACATTCGGAACTGAATACCTTGACATTTCCGTCACTGCCGAACAGGACGGCACGTTTGGAAAAGACAGACAGTCCTTTGACGGGCATCGGGAGCGCATTGGGCGCCATATAGACATCCAGACTGACATCAAAATAAAATGTCATATCGACAGCGTAAAAGCCTTTATTGAACGGAACCTGCTGCAGACAGATGGAAACATTGCAGACATTGACGTTATTCAGACGGACATTGGTCGCCTTATCGATCACACATTGTCCCGGTTTTGTGAGGAGCACCGGCAGGTCTTCCAGACAGTCTTTATCGGAACAGGAATCATAAATGCGTGATGCATTGATGCAGACGGCTTCCTTGATTTTGCCATCGGGGTAGCAATCTTCACAGCCATTGCAAATCGTATTTTCTGACATGATGTGGCCTCCTTATGTTTACCTATACAACATCATATGCAGCCACATTCATAACGTGCATTGTCAGGGACTTCAAAAAAATAGAAAACAGGGCTTACTATGAAAAAACGGAGCATTATCAGATGATAATGCTCCGTTGAGATTAACGGGCGTATTCGATGGCGCGGCTTTCCCGGATGATATTGACTTTGATCTGACCGGGATATTCGACATCTTCTTCGATTTTTTTACAGATATTACGAGCCAGTAAAACCATATCGTCATCTTTGATTGCTTCAGGCTTGACAATAATACGGATCTCACGTCCTGCCTGGATCGCATAGCTGCGTTCAACACCTTCAAACGATGAAGCAACTTCTTCGAGTCTTTCAAGACGTTTGATATAGTTTTCCAGATTTTCACGTCTTGCCCCCGGACGCGCAGCGGAAATGGCATCGGCTGCCTGTACCAGACAGGCGATGATCGTTTTCGCTTCCACATCACCATGATGGGCATGAATGGCATGAACCACAATTTCATTCTCTTTATATTTACGGGCAACATCGACGCCGATTTCGATATGGGACCCTTCGATTTCATGGTCAAGCGCCTTACCGATATCATGCAGTAATCCGGCACGGCGTGCCATTGTCGGTTCCAGACCGAGTTCGGAAGCCATAATGCCGGCAAGATAGGCAACTTCGAGGGAATGATCCAGTACATTCTGACCATAGCTGGTACGGAAATGAAGTCTTCCCAGAAGCTTGACCAGTTCCGGATGAATACCGTTGATACCGGCTTCAATAATGGCGCGTTCACCTTCGGATTTGATCATATACTCGACTTCACGGCGGGCTTTTTCATACATTTCCTCAATTCTGGCGGGATGGATACGACCGTCAGCAATCAGCTTTTCCAGTGTCACACGGGCAATTTCACGTTTGACAGGTTCGAAGCAGGAAAGTGTAATCGCTTCCGGTGTGTCATCAATGATAAGGTCAACACCGGTGAGTGTTTCAATGGCACGGATATTACGTCCTTCACGGCCGATAATACGACCTTTCATTTCGTCACTGGGCAGCGGTACCACTGATACCGTAGATTCACTGACATGATCCGCAGCGACACGCTGAATGGCAAGGGAGATAATTTCCCTTGCGGTTTTTTCCGCCTGATCTTTTGTTCTTTGTTCGAAATCCATGATCTTGAGAGCTTTTTCATGAACCAGCTGGTCATCAAGATCGTTCAGAATGTAAGCCTTTGCCTGATCCTGGGTGAAGCCTGAGATTTTCTCCAGCATTTCGAATTCACTTTGTTTGATCTTTTCGGCTTCTTCAAGACGCTGTTCCGCAGCCTTGATTTTCTGATTGACGGTATCTTCCTTTTTCTCGAGGTTTTCCAGTTTTTTCT
>CACYCN010000194.1 GCA_902772895.1 uncultured Ruminococcus sp. | reverse complement strand
TATCTCAGTTAATTGTAGTAACATCTGTATTCATGTAGTGCCGTATACGAGACCCGTACGTACGGTGCAATGGGAGGTTGAGGGACGAAGTGTCCTTCAGTCTACCCTATTATAATAAATATAAATCAGCAGAAACCAACGAGGTGCGGAAATGTCCTTTTTCAGATTCATAAAGCACGTCAGACGCCCGGACATGGATCAAATTGAATATCTGACATTTTATTATTCCACCGGAACGGCCATGAATGCGTCAGTCAATTACGTGTTAAAACAGGAAAACGGACAATATTCCGTATTGGTTTGTCCCAGTGGAACGGCACCTGAGAAAGCGTTCTTATGTGAAGTAGAGGAAACCTTTGCGGATGAAATATCAGATGTACTGAAAAAATATCATGTAGGATCATGGAACGGCTTTCATAGAGCCAGTAAACACATACTGGACGGCAACAGTTTTTCCTTGAATGTTCATTTTCACAGTGGAAAATCGATTCATGCGCATGGATATATGAAATGGCCAAAGAATTACCGGACTGTCAGGTCTGAGCTGGACAGGCTTTTTAAGAACATTATGAGCAGGAATGGTTGATTTACTTGACAGTGTCATGAAATATAAATGATGAAATGTAAATGATGGAGGGATTGAGAATGAAATTAGCAGAAGCATTACAGGAAAGAGCGGATCTGAATCGGAAAATTGAACAGTTGAGACAACGGTTACAAAATAACGCTCTGGTTCAGGAAGGGGAAGAAACCGCTGAGGATCCGGAGGAACTTCTTTTGGAACTGGATGAAAGTATTGATCGTCTGGAAGAACTGATGGCACGGATCAATCAAACGAACTGTCTGACAACGGATGGCGGGGAAAGTATCACACAGCTGATCGCTCAGAGAGACGCATTGTCTGTAAGGATTTACAGTTATCGGGAACTGATCACAGCGGCTTCTGCCACGGCAAGACGTGCCATGCATAGTGAAATTAAAGTGCTGAGTTCGGTCAATGTCCGATATCTTCAGAAGAAACTGGACGAAATGTCAAAACAGCTTCGTTTAATTGATAATCGTATCCAGTCACTGAACTGGACAACGGAACTTTTATAACTTGACAGTATCAGATACGGTGAGATTTGTCGGGCGAATACATCTCTGCGGCTGAGAATGAGACCGTCCTTTCAGGCAACCTTTGAGCAAGGTTGGGGTTCGAGTCCCTGTTATTGTTATGCTCCGAAAATGCACAAGGGTACTGTAACGGCGTATTGTTATTACCACGTATTGACGACAGATAGGGTGGGTTTGGGGACTGAGAGAAACAAGAGTGGGGGCAGGAATGATGAATGCGCCTTTAGCGGATAAATTGAGACCGCAGACTTTGGAAGAGATGGCAGGTCAGCATCATTTACTGGATGCTGATAAGCCGCTGCGGAAAATTATTGAATCCGGACAAATACCCAATATGGTGTTTTACGGACCTTCCGGCGTGGGTAAGACGACATTGGCAACCATGATTGCCAGAAAAACCAATCGTACTTTGCGAAAACTTAACGGTACAACGGCAACCACTGCGGATATCCGTAATATTGTAAGTGAATTGTCGGGGTTCAGCGGTGTGAACGGAATTCTTTTATATCTGGATGAGATTCAGTATTTTAATAAGAAGCAGCAGCAAACTTTACTGGAATTTATAGAAGACGGCAGCATAACATTGATTGCCTCTACAACCGAAAATCCGTATTTCTATGTATATAGTGCGATATTGAGCCGTTCCACGGTTTTTGAATTCAAGTCATTGGAAAAGAATGATGTAATGAAAGCCGTCAGACGTGCCGTTTCATTACTGGAAAAAGAGACCGGTGAAGAAATCGCTATTTCCGATCAGTCAGTGGAACATATTGCCTATGCCTGCGGCGGTGACGTGAGAAAGGCAATCAATGCAGTAGAACTGTCCGTGATTGCTTCCCCGATTAACGGCAGAAAACGTGAAGTGGGGTTTGAAACGGTTGTCTCTCTGACACAAAAAAGTGCCGTCAGATATGACCGTGAGGGTGACGAACATTATGATCTGCTTTCGGCATTTCAGAAATCCATGCGGGGTTCCGATCCGGATGCGGCCGTGCATTATCTGGCACGGATTTTAGCGGCGGATGATCTTCCGTCAGCCTGCCGAAGATTGATGGTTTGTGCCTGTGAAGACGTAGGATTAGCCAATCCTCAGATTATTCCGATCGTGAAAGCGGCGGTGGATGCGGCAATGATGGTAGGTTTGCCCGAAGCAAGAATTCCGTTGGCGGATGCCGTGGTATTGGTTGCTCTGTCGCCCAAGTCCAATTCCGCTTATCTTGCCATCGATCAGGCAATGGCGGATGTCAGAGCCGGTAAGGGCGGCGGATTCCCGAGACAGCTTCAGAATAAACATTATGACGGCGATGATGTGAAACAGAAAGGGCAGTTCTATCTTTATCCCCATGATTTTCCGAATCATTGGACCGAACAGCAGTATCTGCCCGATCAGTTGGTCGGAACGGTTTATTATCAACCCGGTCAGAATAAAACGGAACAGGCTTATCAGGCTTATTGGGATAAGATCAGACATCCGAAACCGGACGGTACAATAAAATAAATCGTACCGTCCTTTTTAAACTCCTATTGTTAAAACGATTTTGTCGGTTGAAATTGGTGATAGAATGAAAATTGGAAATGTAGAAATCAAAGGATATGCCGCACTGGCACCTATGGCAGGTGTGACTGACCGGGCTTTCCGGGAACTTTGTGTCGGATTTGGCGCCGGTTATGTGGTGGGAGAAATGGTCAGTTCCAAAGGACTGACTTATCAAAATGAAAAAACCAAAGATCTGTTGGTACTGTCGGATGAGGAACGTCCGGCAGCGGTTCAGCTCTTTGGTGATGATCCGGAAAATATGGCGGATGCCGCAAGAATGGCAATGTCGTATTGTCCCGATATTATCGATATCAATATGGGGTGTCCGGCACCGAAAATCGTCAATAACGGATGCGGTTCGGCGCTCATGAAGCAGCCGGAACGATGCGGCAGGATCGTAGCCGCCGTCAAACAGGCGGTGGATGTTCCGGTTACGGTGAAGATCCGCAAGGGTTGGGATAAAAATTCGGTCAATGCCGTTGAAGTGGCACAAATCTGTGAGGCAGCCGGTGCGGATGCCGTCACGGTTCATGGCAGAACACGGGAACAACAATATATGCCCTGCGCAGACTGGGAGATTATCCGGGATGTCAAAAAAGCAGTCCGGATTCCTGTGATCGGAAACGGTGATATCGTCAGTGCGCAGGATGCAGCCAGAATGTATGAACAGACCGGGTGTGATCTGGTCATGATCGGCAGGGGAGCGCTGGGAAATCCGTGGATCTTCCGGGAAGTGGAAATGCTGATCGGTCATGACAGACCTTCGCTGCCTGTCTCCAATGCGGAACGAATTACCGTATTGATCCGGCATATCCGGAAATTGTGTGATTATAAAGGTGAAAAATTGGGGATGAGAGAAGCCAGAAAACATGCCGCCTGGTATTTTAAGGGTATCAAAGGCGCTGCCGCTCTGCGAAAAAAAGCGGTTACCCTTGAAACCTTTGAAGACCTGATCTCTTTCTGTCAATCCGTCCCTCTCTGACCGGAGAGCCGCAAGCTGCCGCTCCTCATTCGCAGCGGCGCTCGTATTCGCTCACGCTGATTGACTGACCGATCATCAATTGTCCGCATTTCTTTTTGTGTTTGTGAGTTGCAAAAAAATTGTTTTTTTAGGAAAGGGGTTTGGGGGAGAACCCTTTGTTTTTAAACAAAGGGTTTCCCCCAAGAGAGGGTCAGTCGAAATTGCCGGTATGGAACATGATGGCGGAGAGGGCGGCGAGAGGGGCTGTTTCGGCACGGAGAATCCGTTTGCCGAGAGTGGCTGTCCGGGCACCGTGACTTTGCAGGAGAGATACTTCACGCTCTTCATAGCCGCCTTCCGGTCCGGTAAAAATGGCAAGCGTTTGAATGGTCGGAACAATCAATTCCTTCAGGGGGAGGCCGCCGCCTTCATAAAATAAAATGACGGTGTCAAAGTCGCTGAGTGAATCGGCGGCTTTTTTTAGTTCCGTCAGTTCGGTGACTTCCGGAATGATGGCCCGACGGGACTGCATGGCGGCTTGTTCGGCAATCTTCTGGTACCGCTGACGCTTTTTCTCGGCAGCTTTGCCGTCGGGACGGGAAATGCAGCGGTCTGTCAGGGTCGGGACAATGCGATGTACCCCGAGTTCTACCGCCTTTTGAATAACATGCTCCATCTTGTCGCCTTTCGTCAGGGCAGCATAGAGCGTTACCGCTACACTCGGCTCATTCTGACATTCCGCAGCGGATACTTCCTGTACCAGTACCCCTTCCGGGGTGATGCGGATGATTTTGCAGAGATGCTCTGTCTTGCTGCTGTCGCAGAGCGTGATGACTTCGCCGACAGACATCCGCAAAGATTTGGTGATATGTACGGCGTTTTCGCCGGTGATGAGGAATTCCTCAGAAATCTGATCAATAAAAAACCAATCCATATTTTTCTCCTGTTACAAATTATTGGCCCTTTCTGTGACGGAAAGAGCCGTTTGGGAAGACTGTTTTTCCGGTGACGTCCGTTTTTCGGCGCGCCGCAGCAGCGCTTTCCGCAGCTTCTGAAGCCGGAATCTGTTATAGCGCTGGATACATACAAACGGCAGATTGCCCAACAGTAATAGGACAATCCATACAAGCGCAGTCGGTAAGTCGTTCAGTAATATCAATACGACTGCATACAGACAATTCACGGAATGATTCCATTCGCCGCGACAGGTTTCTGTGATGAATCTGTCTATATACTCAATGGACAGACTGTCCAGATGATCTTTGGAAAATCCGCCTTTGCTGATATGCTGGGGAAGGCGGTCTTTCCAACGATTGATTCGTAATGCCTTGTGATAAAACTTGCCCCCCTGTTCCCATTTGCGGGGCTGATAGCGGCGTTTTGACGGCGAAAAGGCAGCCGGCCCCCGTGTGATACATAAAAAGAATATCAGATAGTGCCAAAGGGTACCGAACAACAGATTCAGCAGCAACATGGGAATCAATGGCTGTTCACGCAGCATGGGGGTTCCTCCGATCTATTATAAGCTTTTTATCAGGGTGATATGTTAAGTAAGTGTGAACACATAGTGCTTCCTGTTTCTGAAAGAAATTTCTTCCGATAACCGGATCCGGTGACAAAATCAGACGGATTTTTTACTGATCCGGTGAGACAATCAGAGCGTATGGAACAGGCGTTTGGTTTGATGATATGCCGGATGAAACGGTATGTTGCAGGAAGGAAAATCCATTTTCTATTGTTGTACCAATAAAACATTGCCGCATAATCCGGAAAAACGCTCAAAAGCCCGCTTATCATCATGATCTTCTAATAAGCAGCGACAATATTTATTGAATCATCAATAATATTCGGTTATGTTTTGCGATGATGATGGATTGCAAAATTTGTTTTTTTAGGAAAGGGGTTTGGGGGAGAACCCTTTGTTTTTAAACAAAGGGTTTCCCC
>CACYCN010000193.1 GCA_902772895.1 uncultured Ruminococcus sp. | reverse complement strand
TTACTATTAAGATTTACTGAACAAACGATTCATTCGCATCTTTGCAAAACAATCACGGGTGCGCAGGCTCTGCGCCGGCAAGCTGCCGTTCCCGATAATGATTGGTAAAGATATTGAACTGCGATACTGTATTTCTTCCCTGAACGATTGCGACAGCGGAGGTACTCCGTCCCTTTGTTTTCAAACAAAGGGTTTCTCCCAGAGGACTTTCCGGACAAAATTGATTTCCGTGGGGCTGATGCCCCGGAAAGTCAGGAGACGGAGCGGAGGGGAAGGAGGGGAGAGGGAGTAAAGATGGTTTCGATGATTTTATCGGAGGTAGGAGGAGAGTAGTAGAAAGAGTCAAGATGGGAGCCGGTGTAGAAATATTCGGGCTGACGGGGGGAATAACTGTAGTCGAAAGTATCGATGATGATCAGTTTGATTTTCATGCGGGAGGGGATAATGTTCTTGATATAGACACTTGCTTGCTGACCGGGACGGATATTTTCTTTCATTTCCGCTAAACCGGCTAAATTCGGCGTCAGTTCTACAAAGGCGCCATAGTCTTCCACTGACCGGATAATACCTGCGACTGTTTCGCCGACTTCAAATTTTTCGGCATTTTCTTCCCAGGTACCCAGTAATTCTTTATGAGAAAGACTGATTCTGCCGTTTTCTATCATCTTGACAATCGCTTTGATTTCCATGCCTACCGAAAAACGCTCACGAGGATGCTCGATTCTTGAAACGGAAATGGCATCGATCGGTAAGAGCGATACAATTCCGCATCCGATATCCGCAAAGGCGCCAAAGGAATCCAGATGTGTGATACGTGCATCAATGACGTCGCCCGGTACTAACTCCGAAATATATTCCTTCATGCATCGCTCCTGTGCCATGCGTCGGGACAGAATGGCTACCGTGCGACCGGATTCATTTTTCCGGAATTCCGTAATGATGAAGCATACCGGACGATTGACACGTGAGATTACGGCGATGTCCCTGACGGTGCCTTCTTTGATGCCGATGGCGCCTTCTTCACGAGGAATGATGCCCTTGATGGCACCGAGATCGACAATCAGATTGTGAGAGGAATCACAGACAATAGCCCGTGCTTCTAAAATCCGACCCTCATGATAAGCTTCCGATAACTGGGACAAGGATTGGAGTGCGGAGAGATTCTCCACCGTGTTGATAAGTCTGCCTTCAGGATAAAATCCCGTCATTTTGCTTTCATTCCTTTCTGAAAGAGGCGTTGCCTCTGAGCTTTTCTCAACATTTATATGAAAAGTCGATTTATCATATACCTTGTTGTCCCCTGTTTCCTAAAATACTCTTGCAATCTGCTGTTCAATATACTAAAATAATATCGGACAGTCAGGATTTCGGAGACGGAAGAACCGTTCGTCTCTATGTACGGATTTCCTGAAAGGAGGAACGGTATGAAAGAGCTGAAAGAAGAAAATGAGAATATCCGTTTTTTGTCGGTAATCTCTTACATTTCGGTGCTTTTTGTCGTGGGACATTTTTCTGTTGAGAAGAATAACCCCGATCTGAGATTTCATAAGTATCAGGGCGGTGTTTTGTTCGGTGTGTTTTCGGTTTTGTATCTGTTGGATGGGATCATTCTTCTGCTGTTGTCATTTTCGTCGGCCCTGCAGCTGATGATAGGAGTGATCCTCACCGGCGCAATCCTGATTGCCAATATTTTTCTGATGGTTTTCGGGATCCAGAGCGCCGTACATTTTGAGCAGAAACTCCTGCCGTTTATCGGTCCGCTTGCCCTGACACTCCGGACAAACATGGATAAACGAAGGAAATAGGGAATGATCGATGGTGCTATTATAGCATATATCGGGATCGAAAATTGACGTTATAAGGGTGAGAAAAATGAGTGATGATATTATTGCAGTGGATTCCTACGATTTTGATGACAGAATCCTTCATGGACTGTGTCTGGTGTTTTTCTATGCCGAATGGTGTGTCCAGAGCAGGGGCATGATTCCGATTATGGAAGAAATTGCCGATGAATACTATGACAGACTCAGAATTTATGCACTGGATGTGGAACAGTCGCCGGATGTGGCGTCAATCTTTGCCATTGACGTGACGCCGACCGTCATTGCTTTCCGTGACGGTAAGATGGGAGAACGTGTGACGGGAGCGAATCCTCCGAGTGCGTATCATGAATTGATCAGTGAATATTGTGAAAATTGAATGATACCAGAAATTGCCTGTACTGAGAAGTGCAGGTTTATTTTTTTGAATATTTGTGGATATTTTTGTATTATATAAACGTCATTTCTTTTGTATTTTTATCAAAAAAAACAGTTGCAAAATTTGTACAAGTGTGGTATATTCTTAATGAAAAAGGGAAAGAAAAATTAGACAAAACAATTATTGGTAAATGAGGTCGATTTATGGAAAATAGCTACAAATTCAAAGTGAACCTGGGTGGAATGATTGATATCCTTTCTCATCACCTCTATAGCTCACCGAATGTTTTTGTCAGAGAGCTTTTGCAGAACGGGATTGATGCAATCAGTGCCAGAGCGGCTTGTGATCGGTATTTTTCAGTTGGATCGGGCAAGATTGAGATTGAAATTGTCAAAGGAAAAAGGATACTGTTCCGGGATAACGGTACAGGACTGGATGAAAATGAAATTCATCATTTTTTGTCCGTGATCGGACAATCCTCCAAATATGATCTGGAAACCAGCCGGAAGGAAGGAGATTATATCGGCCGTTTCGGGATCGGTCTGCTTTCTTGCTTTATGGTAACAGATGGCATTATTGTACGTACTTGTTCCTATAAAACCAATGGCAGGACATTGGAGTGGAGAGGGTATGCGGACGGTACTTATACGATTTGTGAAAGTGATGTCCCGATGACAGCCGGAACCGAAGTGATCCTGGAAAATAATAAGCAGCAGAAGGATGCAAGAACGGATGATTATTATGATTCCGACGAAATTGCGAATCTGGTTTATTATTACGGACTGTTTCTGCAGTATCCGGTCTATGTCATCAACGGGACGGAAAAAACCCGTCTGAACCTGCAGCTGAAACTGGATGCCAAAAAGAATAAGGAACTCTGTCTGAAAACGGGCAAGATGTTTTTGGGGGAGGACTTTCTGGATTGCTTTAATCTGGAATCCGAAAGCGGACTGTTTCACGGAATTGCCTATGTACTGCCGTATCCGGTGGCGGCCAATGCCAGAAATCTGCACAGGATCTATCTGGATCATATGCTGCTTACGGAAAGCGGCGATAAGCTGCTGCCGGAATGGGCATTTTTTCTGAGCTGTCTGATTCATACCAACGGTCTGACGCCGACGTCCTCACGAGAGGATCTTTATGAAGATGAACTGCTTGAACAGGCCAGAAAGGAATTGTCGGCTTGTATCGGGGAATACTTCGAGTGGCTGGAATTTCATAATGAAGCGCTGCTGCGTCAGGTGGTACAGATTCATCATTTAGCCGTCAAGTCAGTGGCGGCGCATAATGATCAGTTTGCGGACCTGCTGATTCCGTATATTCCGTTCGATACGTCTCTGGGCGAGATGACAGGACGGGACATTGTCGGTTTTGACGGACGTGCGCTTTATACTACTGATATCAATCAGTTCCGGCAGCTTGCGCCGATTTTTACCCAGCGTTCGGAATTGCTGATTAACGGCGGATATGTCTATGGAAAAGCAATACTGGAACGGATGTCACAGTCTTGTGAAATGACGGCGCTGCATCTGCTGACGGAGGAGGATATCTGTCGTCTGATGGAGGAACCGGAGTTAGAGGATGAAGAAGCGACACAGCGTTTTCTGGGCAGGGCACGGAAGCTGCTGCGGAAATACGACTGTAAAGCAGAGATCAGACAGTTCTCTCCGCAGGAAATCCCGACACTGTATACGATCAATGAACAGGCCCGCCAGTTCCGACAGATCAGACGCTCCAAGGAACATGCCAATCCGGTATTCTTTGATATGCTTTCATCGTTTGAGGAGAAGGCGGATAACGATTGTACGGCCAGTCTGTATCTGAATGCCGGAAATGTGATTGTCCGGAAACTCATTGCGGAAGAAATGACAGAAAAAACCGATGCCTGTCTTGAAATTCTCTATGTACAGGCGCTGCTGTCCGGTCATTTTCCGCTGCTTCATCACGAAATGACCGTCCTCAACGAAAATCTTTATAAACTGATGCGCTGAATCTATCTGTCAACTTTCCGGTGTTATTTCCAGAAACCGTATTATTTTTTGTTACCCTATGAATCGTTGTAACCATATAGAATATTAGAATAGAATATCAGAAGAAGCACAGAGAAAAAAGGAGGCGGAACTGATGACCTTACAGGAATATGAAAAGGAATATTTTTTCCGGATGGATCATGGCAGTGCCCGAAGAGACGGGATCCGCAGAGCCATTGATGCGGCACTGGAAACACAGGATGCGGACGGCGCCCTGCAGCTTTATTATGAATTCATGGAAGAAGATGTTTTTTACTGCGACTGTTTTCAGGCGACGATAGTTTTCCCGGAATATCTGGCGTATTTTGAGGAGCAGGAAGAACTGCAGGAACAGTATGAACAAGATGTGATGTGGTCGTTTAAATGGATGATCAATAATTTCTATGAATTCAGCCAGATTTCATTGGAACAGATTGAGAAAATTTTTGATCAGTATGCGGCTTTCTGCAAAAAATTCCATTATAGTCTGAGAACGTATTATGAATTCCTGGGAATCTTCATCCGGGATAATCTGATGCCGGATGAAAAGTTCTGCGGCGTGAATGTCAGGGAAGCGTTTGCGCAGATGATGAAGTCCAAACGGGATAATCTCAGTGATTGTAAAGCCTGTGAACTGGACCGGGAATTTGACTATTATCTGTTGGTAGAGGATGATCTGCAGAAGGCGCTGGATGTGATTCAGCCGGTATTCAAAGGTAAACTGCAATGTGCGGAAGTGCCGCATGAGACCTATGCGGAACTGGCAGAATATTATTTCGAACACGGCGATCTGAAAAATGCCCTTGAATATGCGACAAAATCTTACCGTCTGATCAATAAACGGCGTGATAATGACAATGCGCTGATGATGGCTTTTGCCAAGTGTACGCTCATTACCGCTTATTCCGAGCCGGAAAAGGCGCTTGCCATGATGAAAAAAGCGCTTCCGTTTACCAAAGGGAACCGGAATGTGTTTGAATGTTTTGAATTTTTCCGCGCCGCCTATCATACCTTATATTGTCTGGAAAAGTGTGATTATCGTGCGGTGAAAGTGAGATTGCCGTTTGAGGATGAACCGATTTTCCGGGAACAGGGAATTTATCTGATTCCGGAGCTGAAAGGATTCCTGTATGAAAAAGCGGAATACTATGCCGGACTGATTGACCGTCGTAACCATAATGAGCGGATGTCACAAAAATTGGCTCAGCAGTATCATTATGAGATCCGGCCGCCCAAACCCAAGTCAAAACTTGATATACCGGTGCTGGAATATATCGAGGAATACCTGGACGAAGGGTATCTGCCGGATCACTTTTCGCTGCCGAGAAAAAAGCCGCCAAAGGGGACCCCGGAAATGCCGGATGGCGCAATGGACGGCATACTGCTTTATCATGTGGAACCTCAGCCGGAGGAATCGGAGGAATTGCAGAATGTTTTGCGTCTTGCGTCTGAGGGTGAGGAGAAAAAGGCGATCCGTCAGGCGGAACAGTTCTTTTCTGATCCGCAGGAGCGGATGCTGGTATATGTGGATACCCTGCATGACTTTATCTATGAACATAAAGAGGAACTGGATCCGAATGCTCTCTATGATTTTGCCCTGAGACTGACGGTGGGTTCCAAAAATTATGAAGCGGTCAAGCTGGGACTGTCCGTACTGGAAGTTTTTTCGGACTATAATGACAGACTGATCAAGGCCATTCAGCATCTGGCAGCCTGTGACGAGTTTACCTTATATTGTATCTGGGCGCTGCAGCGTCTGGAAAACGGAAATGAGCTGATCTTTGAAATGGCCCGTCATGTTGCGGGATGGGGCAAGATTTTTGCGGTCAACAGTCTCAAAGCAGACACGGAGGAAATTCGTGAATGGCTGCTGATGGAGGGAATCCGGACAACGATTCATCCCGGTTATCTGGCAATGAAATGCTTTGAAGATGTGGATGTGCCTATGCTGCTGACGCAGAAGCTTACGGTCAGAGAATTCAATGCCGTCGGTGAGATTCTGCTGTTTATGGTAGAGGATGGGCCGACCATGGGAATCCGGGCCATTGAAGACGGTGAAGAACTGCTTGACAGATTCCTTTCCCTGGCAGAGGAAGGCGACTTTGCGGAAGATGGGGAAGAGTTTCAGGATATCGCTGTCAATGAAGAAGTCGTGGAGGCTATCCGGAACTATCGCGAAGGCGCTTCCGATGAGGACGAGGACAGTGAGTAAGAAAGACAGGAAACATAGGAAACATAGGATGAACCGATAAGAGCCATCAATGACAGGAGGGTTTTGTCCTTTGACCATGCAGGCTTTTGAAAAGTCTCCTCGAAACTTTTCATTTGTTGTTCATGACTCGTTTTGAAGCCATGAACAATCGAAAATAATGCTTGCAATCGGGAAACGGATGTGTTATAATAGATAAGTCTTTGAATACCGCTACTTGTGGTGGGGTTCGGAGCATGGCGAAAAGCCGTACTTTGAAACGGACAGTCCTCTGCTTGCGGAACGGCAGGCATGAATGTCTGAAATAAACAGGAGGAGTCAAAATGGACGCATTAAAGACAATTGCAGCAAGCTCTCTGAAAGAGGAAACCAACATTCCGAAGTTTTCGATCGGTGATACCGTTAAGGTAAGCGTAAACATTCGTGAAGGTGAAAGAGAAAGAATCCAGATGTTCGAAGGTACTGTCATCGCTCGCAGAGGCAGTGGTGTGGCAGAAACCTTTACCGTTCGTCGTGTTTCTTACGGTGTTGGCGTTGAGAGAGTGTTCCCGGTTCATTCACCGAACGTAGTTGCCGTTCAGGTAGTCAGAAAGGGCCGTGTACGCAGAAGCAAACTCTACTATCTCCGTGACAGAGTCGGTAAGGCTGAAAAAGTTAAGGAACAGATCAGATAAAGCGAGGCGTCTCCGCTCTCAGGATCGTTTTGCTGTGATGCCATATGGCTTTTATGGCAAAGCAATATCGGGGGCGGCGGGATGCCGGCGGAAAGGGACATTTTTGTCCCTTTTTTGTTATCCGGAATAACCGGCAGAGTCTCCGCATCAACCGATATCTTCCGGAACGATATCATCAAACCGGAGCCGGAACGGATGATCTGCTCCGGCTATTGTCCGGAAGAATGATGAAAACGCTTTCAGCGTCACTGCCTGACATTACTATGCCGTACCATCGTGATGATACATTATGGGAGGAAGAAAGCAGTATGAAAACAAAGAAGTCAAAAAAGACGCCGAGATATCGTAAGGCGGATCAAGCAGACGGACGTATGATTACCAGAAGTGCGTTTGAATTGTTTTTTCTGCTGATGATGCTTGTCTTTTTACTGGCTGCTGTTTTCAGCACCTTCTTCCGGATTGTTACCTTCAGTAAAAAAGCAGGCGATAGAATGCAGATGTACAGTGT
>CACYCN010000192.1 GCA_902772895.1 uncultured Ruminococcus sp. | reverse complement strand
TTTCCTTCCCTTCCGTCCGAACCGTCCGTATCTCAGTCGTCTGTGTCACAACCGGTCGATGCTCCGTCGGATCTTCCTGCCAGCGGTGAGTCGGCTTCTGACAGCGTAATTGTTCTGGTAATAGGTCTGACGGCAATTCCTGTCTCGTTGGTTCTCTTTTTCAGTCCGGGGAAAAAACGAAACAGATGATCTTTCTTGATATCAGGTTCTGAAAGACTTTGAACCATTTCTTTGAAACTGTTTATGACCGTTCCAAAGAAAATAATATATCTATTTTTCTGTTTATACAAACCCCCCCTTATGATAGCTATTTCTATTCTACCATAAGGGGTGGGTTTTTCTATTGTCCGTTTTTATTGGACCTGTTCATTTATATGAGCCATGGATTTTTTTTCTTTCCCGACTATGCTGTGTCGGCAAAAAGTGAATCGTCGGTTATTTTTGTACAACCTATGTAACGTATGATTGATTATACTGTGATATGCATTGATTGTCAATGAAACCTTCGCTACAGTCATGGAAATCAATTATCTCCGGAGAGTTATCCCCCAGACCCTCTTTTGAAAAAACGCTTTTGTTTGATGAGTTTCGTTTCACTTTCATCGGAAATTGCTCCGGATCAGGAAAATGTGGTATAATGAGGGCAGGAAAACGCTGAGACTGACCATGAGACAGTTGTTTCCGTTTACGATGACGACCGATGGAAAGAGAGAGAGGGATAGATGATGACGATTATTGTTACAGGCGGGGCAGGTTTTATCGGATCGAATTTTATATTCTATCAGTTAAAGGAACATCCGGATGATAGGATCATCTGTCTGGATAAGCTGACATATGCCGGTAATCTTTCCACGCTTCAGTGTGTGATGCATCATCCACAATTCCGGTTTGTCAAAGCGGATATCTGTGACAGGAAAGCAGTAGGAAAGTTATTTGAAGAAGAAAAGCCGGATATCGTTGTCAATTTTGCAGCCGAAAGTCACGTTGACCGCTCTATCGAGGATCCGGAAGTGTTTCTGCAGACCAATATTATCGGTACGGAAGTATTAATGGATGCCTGCCGTCAATACGGATCGGTCAGATTTCATCAGGTTTCGACGGATGAAGTTTACGGTGATCTGCCGCTGGACAGACCCGATTTATTATTTTCCGAGGAAACTCCGATTCATACCAGCTCGCCTTACAGCAGTTCCAAAGCCGGCGCCGATTTACTTGTTCTTGCCTATTACAGAACCTATGATTTACCGGTGACGATATCCCGCTGTTCGAATAACTATGGTCCCTATCAATTTCCGGAAAAGCTGATTCCGCTGATGATCGTCAATGCTCTGGCAGATAAGCCATTGCCCGTTTACGGAAAGGGTCTCAATGTCCGTGACTGGCTCTATGTGGAGGATCACTGCCGGGCGATTGATCTGATGATCCGACAGGGAAAAGTAGGTGAGATCTATCATGTCGGAGGGCATCATGAGATGGCAAATATTGAAATCGTAAAACTGATCTGTCAGGAGCTTGGCAAGCCGGAAAGTCTGATAACCTTTGTGACAGACCGAAAGGGACATGATCTGCGTTATGCCATTGATCCGACAAAGATCTGTCAAGAACTAGGCTGGGTGCCGGAAACGCAGTTTGCTGACGGTATCAGAAAGACGATACGATGGTATCTGGAAAATCGCAGCTGGTGGGAAGAAATCATCAGCGGAGAATACCGGAACGAGGATGAAAAGAGGTAGGCGGATCGTTAAAAGTGTGAGGGGCTTTCCTGTGAAAGAAGTCGTTTCTTCCCAGACTTAGTTGTCAAACTGAAAATGGTATGGTACAATGAAAGCGGAATGATTCCGAACATCCAATTTCTGATGAACCGATCATTCCGGAACGGAAGACAGTATCAAATATGTAGGAGGTATGACGATGAGTCAGATCAGGCTGATGAAACTGGAAGAATCCGACAGAGAGCAGTTTATTCTTGATAATCAGGAAGCTTTCAATTACGGCGCGCTGGAAGAATTCGGAAAACGGGATGATCATTTTGAAGAAGACGATCAGATTATTTCACGTGGGACGATTGAACAGTGCATTGATCAGGGGGAAACTTACCGCATTATCCGTGACGGTCAGATTGTCGGTGGTCTGATCATCAAGGTCGAAGGGGAAAACGGCAATCTGGAAATACTTTTTGTTTCTCCGCGTGTACATAGTAAGGGAATCGGATATGCCGCCTGGTGCGAAGTGGAAAAACTTCATCCGGAAGTTAAGGTCTGGGAGACTGTCACGCCGTATTTTGAGAAGCGAAATATTCACTTCTATGTCAATCGCTGTGGATTTCACATTGTGGAATATTTCCATAGCCGTCATCCTGATCCCAACGATCCCGATATGGCACAACGGACAGATGATCAATTCCCTGACGGAATGTTCCGGTTTGAGAAAAGAATGTCATGATCCTTTTCTAGTGTAGGTATCAATAATAAAATGACAGCAAAGTAACAGAACCTCCGTCCGATGATGATTGTGGACGGAGGTTCTTTGATTTGTTCGCTTTTTTGGACATAAATCAGTCATTGCTGACGGAATTTTGATAAATACTGTTGAAAAATAATACAGAATGGGATATAATAGTATCAATTGAATGTGATAATTATTGAGCGGAAAAAAGGAGGTCCGGATATGAAAAAGCAAGAAAAAATGAAAGAAAAAATGTTGGAAGGGGCAGCTTTTGAAGTTGTTCAGCGATATGGTGCTGCCGTCAGAGAACATATCGAATCCTATCAAGGATATAACAGCGGGAACGGAATGAAGCTGAAACGCAGTCTGAAGGGGATTGCCAGATATAAAGTGAATGAAAAATACAAAATGAACAACCT
>CACYCN010000191.1 GCA_902772895.1 uncultured Ruminococcus sp. | reverse complement strand
GAAAGCAATCACAGAACAGGAACTCGGCGAGATCATCAATTTATTCCTGAAAACCCTTTCCCAAGAAAACCGCATTATCTTTGTCAGAAGATATTTTCTGTCCGAAACGATCTCCGAAATTGCCAAAGCGCTCGGCATCAGTGAAAGCAAGATCAAAAGCTCTCTTTTCCGAACAAGAAATAAGCTCAGGGATTATTTAGCAAAGGAGGAATTGTTATGAAAGACAATAAACTTTTTTCAGCCATGGGCCATATTGACGAAAACTGGATCGATGAAGCAGTCAATGCGCCAAAGAAGAAAAAACTGTCTGTTTTCAGGATCACTGCCGCAGCCGCCGCTTTCGTGATGATCGCAATAGCAGCCACCGTTCTTGTCAATGTTTTCAAACAGCCCAAGATGATGGCAGAATCCGATAGCTCCAATGCGCAGACATCAGAAAAAGCGGATCATACAAAGTCTGAATCAAAGGAACAAAAGAACGGAGAAACCTCTACCGCACAGACAAGTGAAACCGAACAACCTACTGAAAGCACACCGTCAGTACAGACGAGTAAATCAGAACAACCTACCGCAAGCGCATCGGAAACTCAGACAAGCGGACAAACTTCCTCAGTTACGCCCGAAGGTGATGAGGAAAGTGATATGCTCGGTTTTATCATAACGGATGACGGAAAGACTTATCTGCAGGTATTCAACAGCACGGAATATACGCTTGACAAGGATATAGGACGTGCAGGTGATTTTATGGGCTATTATTCCGGTCTTGACGACAACAGCAGGGTCTATTCCGTCAAGGAAGATGACAAAATTCTGGTCGTGAAGTTGGAAAATGGCGGCAGTGTTACGCTTATGCTCAGAGAAGAAGGCCTGATGGACAGTCAAGGTTATTACCGCTTTAACGGTCTGAAAGTGGACAGCTCGCTGATGGCGGCTTTATCTTCCAATGACGGCAAGGCATATTCCGTTTATGTGACCCGTCCCGATTCTGACGATATGTACGACTATGTATATAATGGCAAAACCCTTCGTCAGATAAAAGAAGAACTGGACGAATCTTGGAAAACCGAACACGGAAAATACAATCCTCTTGACGAAGAATATCAGGCGGCACTTGACGCATTCCTTAAGGAAAAGATCAGGGCAGTCTATGACATTCTCATTGCCAACGGCATTCAGGCTGAACTGATCAATGAAGTACGCTGTGAAACGACGATGACCAAAGAGCAGTTTGAAGCTCTGGCAGCAACCGGCAGCATTGCTGACGAATACGCTTTCGGACTCGGCGCCGGCGTATATCTGTTGGATGATCCTGACGCTTGACAGTATGGAGCATCACTATCTTGCTCCATAACACCTCATGACTTTGTTTAAGAGTCAGAAACCACATACCCATGGATGAAACACCATGAGTATGTGGTTTTATTCTTTCGTGTTTTCGGATTTTAACTTACATGCTTCGGGACTGCTAAGACAGTCCCGTTTTTTGATAGAAACAGAATCGTCTCAGAAAACAAGAAACCGTCATGATACACTGCTCCTATTCCGGCTTTGTTCCTCCCGTTCCCTGATCACTTTCTGCAGATCGAATAAGACTGTCGTTGGAGTATCATCATCCAGATAAACGTAAAGAATGGCGGTACCCTTTTCACAGTTGATCTGGATCTCCTTCTTTCTTTCACCGATACTATTGGCATCCGGCCAGTAACAATAGTACAGGGTATCGGAATCGTTTTCTGTTTTCCGATCAGGGAACGGCTGGATTTTTTCGATCTCTTTGATATTTTTCATTGTCCAGGCAATACATACTTCCTTGTC
This sequence comes from uncultured Ruminococcus sp., assembly GCA_902772895.1. Taxonomy (GTDB): domain Bacteria; phylum Bacillota; class Clostridia; order Oscillospirales; family Acutalibacteraceae; genus UBA1213. Next base: position 975 of record CACYCN010000191.1, on the reverse strand, counting down.
ATGATAATCGGCATCCGGGTCTATTTCGGCGCTTTCAAAAATAGCCTTGACTTCATTGGCGGTAACCTTACGTTTCAGCGGATATTCATCGAAGGGGATCCCCTCATCCTTCATTTTCTGTACTTTCTTCCGCAGGTTAAACACTTCCTCCCGACTGACCCGTTTACCGTTTTCATCATAGACCACCACATATACCGAACCTTCAGAGAATATCTGTACTTCCTGTTTTCTTTCCTGAACGGTATCGGCATCCGGCCAGTAGATCCAGTAGGAATCATGCGCAATTTCCGTATTCTTCGCATCGGCAAAATACTGTATCTTCTGAACTTCTTTCAGATTGTTTTTCACCCATGAGAGACTGTTATCGTCATTGCCGTAATCAAAGCCTTCATAGATTTTTGCCGCATCAAATATGGCAAGGATTTCATCCGCCGTAATTTTTTGCATATTGGGGTAAGCCTTTCCCAAAGAGAGCTGCTGCTGATATTCCAAAGTGGCGCCTTCAATGGCATCCGTTGAGGAAGCTATTTCATCATACTTCTTTTGCAGCAAGCCGAAATACCCCGACCTCTTTTTAATACCGGAAGTATTGGCGATTTCATCCGGCACAAGCGCTTCTTCACCCTTTAATTTCTTTCCGCTGTCGGCAGGTTCCGGCGATATGTAGACCGTCCTGGTATACGGATAAGGAAGTCTGCGGAAAGCACGTTCTTCCGAACAGCCGTATTTTTGGATAGCGGCCTTTTCCAGTTCATAGGCATAGCTGTAAAGAACCTGCGAGGAAACCACATCGCCGTATTGGTCAAATTCGGTTCTGGACAGTGTCATGACGTTATAATTGATGGAGAGTTCCGTTTTTCTTTCGCTATACTCATTACTGTCCGGCCAGTAATAATCCCGGGGAGTCCAGCTCGGATTGATCGAATTATAAGATATCCCACTGAGATGACCATCCGAAAAATACTGTATTGCCTG
>CACYCN010000190.1 GCA_902772895.1 uncultured Ruminococcus sp. | reverse complement strand
TTCAGATAAATGATGGACGAAAATGATATTTCTCAGACAACGCAAAAATATGATGCCGATGAAATACAGGTGTTGGAAGGTCTGGAGGCTGTCAGAAAGCGTCCCGGTATGTATATCGGTTCGACAGGTCCGAGAGGTCTGCATCATCTGGTGTATGAAATTGTCGATAACTCCATTGATGAAGCACTGGCAGGTTATTGCAGTAAGATTGAAGTAGAGCTTCTGCCGGGTGAGATCGTCAGGGTAAAAGATAACGGACGCGGGATTCCGGTAGGCATTCAGCCGAAATTAGGAATTCCGGCGGTAACGGTTGTTTTTACCGTTCTGCATGCCGGCGGAAAATTCGGCGGCGGCGGCTATAAAGTAGCGGGCGGTCTGCACGGCGTAGGCGCTTCGGTAGTCAATGCCCTGTCGGAATGGATCGAAGTGGAAGTATGTGACGGGGAAGATATTTATCGTCAGCGCTTTGAAAGAGGCAATCAGGTAACGGAACTTGAAAAAATCGGCAAAGATTCCGAAACAGGAACTACCGTTACTTTCAAAGCGGATCCGCTTGTCTTTACCGAGACCGATGTCTATGACTATGAGACACTTTCTACCAGACTCAGGGAACAGGCATTTTTGAATGCCGGGGTACATATTGTACTGAAAGACCTGCGTGATCCGGAAAATCTGAATGAAGATGATTTCTGTTATGAAGGCGGCGTCTCAAGCTTTGTCGAATATATCCATCAGAAAAGAGCGCTGGATGTCATTCACCCTGACATTATCCATTTTCAGGCGAAAAATGAAGAGGATACCGCTTCGGCAGAAATTGCCATGCAGTATAATGACAGTTATAATGAGCTGATCCTCTCATTTGCCAACAATATTCATACCAATGACGGCGGAACGCATGAAGAAGGTTTCAAGCGTTCGCTGACCAGAGTCATGAATGACTATGCCAGAAAATTCAATATTCTGAAAGAAGCCGATAAGAATCTGAGCGGTGAAGATGTCCGTGAAGGTCTGACGGTTGTAATCAGTGTAAAATTAAAAGACGCCCAGTTTGAAAGCCAGACAAAAGCAAAACTCGGTAATACCGAGATCCGTACCCTTGTGGACAAGCTTGTCAGCGAGAAGCTGGAACAATATCTGGAAGAAAATCCTGCCACGGCAAAGGCAATCTTTGAAAAAGCCCTGATGGCGGCAAGAGCCAGAGACGCTGCCAGAAAAGCACGTGATCTTGCCAGAAGAAAAACCGCAATGGAAGGTGCCGGACTGCCCGGAAAGTTAGCGGACTGTCAGTCGAGAAACGTGGAAGAAACGGAAATTTATATTGTTGAGGGTGATTCCGCAGGAGGTTCCGCCAAAGGCGGCCGTGACAGACGATTCCAGGCCATTCTGCCTTTATGGGGCAAGATGCTGAATGTAGAGAAGGCAAGACTGGACAGAGTTTACGGAAACGATAAACTGATGCCGGTGATAACGGCGCTTGGCTGCGGTATCGGAGACGAGATAGACTTAGCCAAACTGCGTTACGGAAAAATAATCATTATGGCGGATGCGGATGTAGACGGATCTCATATCAGGACCCTGATGCTGACATTTTTCTTCCGGTTCATGCGTCCGCTGATTGAAGAAGGGCATATCTATATTGCCCAGCCGCCGCTTTATCGTATCACAAAGGGAAAAGAGCATCATTATGCGTATTCCGATAATGAACGAGACAGGATCATGTCAGAACTGGGCGGCAAATATGAAATTCAGCGTTATAAAGGTCTTGGTGAGATGGACGCAGAGCAGTTATGGGAGACAACGATGGATCCGGCTACCAGAATCATGCTGCGGGTGGAAATGGAAGATGCAGCGGCAGCGGACGAAGTATTTACGATTCTCATGGGCGATAAAGTAGAACCGAGACGGGAATTTATTGAGAAGAATGCCAAATATGTTCAGAATCTGGATGTATAAAAAATTTGAAACAATTTGAAAGAAAAGAAAATGACGACTCAAAGAGGAGCGTGACATCAAAGAAATGGATGACAATCACCAATGGGACGGATCGGAAGCGGAATTAGTGGCAGATGATGAAGCGGAGGAGTATGAGATACCGGAAACGGGGATCAGAATTTCCTTTGCGCTGACCCAAGAAGAGATGTATCAGTGTTTACAGCACAGCGGACTATACAAGACCAAGGGAACGAGAGCGATCATTGAGAGTATGATATTCGGCATTGCGGCGGTAGCGTTTGTCATTTCATATTTTCTGATCAAAAACGAGTACAGGGATTTCAATTTATTTTTTGGTGTATTATGTCTGATCATGATCGGAGTGATCTGGATCATACCGCATTTTCACATCAAGAATCTTGCCAGGAATATGGCAAACGGCAAGATCATTGAAGCGGAGATATATCAGAGTCACATTGATATTGGCAGCGGCAGCGGTGCATGGAGCATTGAGTTAGACGGAAGCTGTGAGTTAGAGGAATTCGACAATATTTTTATGATAGCGGTTCCGGACGGAAAAAACTTTGCGATCCCACAGAGAGTGATAGAACCGGAAATCTATAACGAACTGAAAGCCATTTTGGTTTCCGGCACCAGCCCCAAAGAATAACCAGGGGGGACTTTTGCGAAAAAGTCCCCCCTGGCCCCCCGAAAACGTACCTGCCAACTGTGTTGTGTCGTTTTGAGTTTTTACCAAGAGCCGATGATAAATACAGCGTTTCGCGCGGCGAAACGTGTCAAGATACAGGACTTTTGCGAAAAAGTCCCTCTGAACTTCTGAAAACGAACCAGGCAGAGAATAATCTGTTACTGACAGACTTTCACAAAGAAGAATAATCCGGATTTTAAAGAGGAATAGAATGAGGGACTGAGAAAAGAGGTTAAAAGAATGAAATGTGAAACGATAATCAAAGCGAGATATGCGGAGACAGATCAGATGGGAGTCATTCATCATGCGGTATATCCGGTTTGGTTTGAAGTCGGAAGGACAGAATATATCAAGGTAAGCGGACTGACCTACGGAGAACTGGAAAAAAAAGGGATTATGCTGCCGGTATCCGAATTGACCTGTCGCTACCTGAATCCGGTGAAATATGATGATGAAGTGATATTGGAGACCTGTATCACGAAGTTAAGTTTTGCCAGAATCTGTTTTCAGTATCGTGTATTGTTGGACGGGAAAGTCATGGCAACAGGGACTTCGATGCATGGATTTGTCAGCAGTGAGACGTTCAAGCCGGTCAATCTGAAAAAAGTAATGCCGGAGTACTATCAGAAACTGACAGAGTCGGTTGAGAGTGATAACAATGACTGACAGTATTTATAATGAATTGATAGCGGCATTTGAAAATGAAGTCAGTGAAGAAGAATATGCCGAGGCATTCCGCATTTATGATCTGAGATGCGGCGCTTCCAGAGGAAGAGAATGGAAAGCATCGGTTTTCTTTGTCATCATATTAGGCAGTTTATTCTTTATGATGACAGTGGGATTTGATATCAGACAGATTCTGACGCCCGGTGTTCTGTTACTGATCGGGGGATATTTATGTATTCATTATTTGTTTCTATTGCCGGCGAAGGCAAAAAAGAGAGGAAGAATGATTTATCAGAGTTCGGCGTTGTTATCGGAAACAAAGAAATTCCGTATCAGCCGGGACTGTCTGAGTTATAAAAACAAATGGGAATATCTCAAACGATATAATAGTGAATTGACGGATTGTATTGAGACAGAGGAATTGTTTGTACTGATCGGAGGACTGGAGAACAGACTGATTGTGATCCGGAAAAAGGGATTGCAGGAACAGACGGTTGAGAAATTATCGGAACATTTTGCCCGTGAATTATCAGGAAAGTACAGGAGAAAACGATGAGCACTGACGAGACGATTTTATGGGAAGAAAGTTTTTTGATGACAAAAGAGGATTATATTGATTATTCTCAGGAAAAAAGCCGTATGATGACGCCGAAAATCAATATGATTCTTCTGAGAATATTTGGTATTTTAGCCGTATGCGGCGGAGTAATAGCGATGATATACGGATCCTCGGAATTCTGGATCAAAGCAAGTTTTATATTGCTGATACTGATCGGGTTCTATTTATTATCCTATTATGAAGTCATTGTACCGGTCATGGTAAGAAACCGGGCGGTACGGATCTATGAATTCTATCAGAGATCGATGGTTTCACAGACGATCCGGTTATATGCGGATCGGATAGAGGTGATGTCGGAAGACAGAAAGCTCCGGTTAATGAAAAAGAAAATCTACGGGATCAGGGAGGGAAAAAACTCCTGGATACTGTTTTATGATAGAGAAAATTTTTGTTATGTTCCCAAGCGGATTCTGGACGAGAGCCGGTTTTCCTATTTTGAAGAGCTGGCCGATGAAAAGAAACAGAATGATTTTAATAAGATTTCCGAAAGAGGTGCTGAATAGTGGATCAGGAACAAAATATGCAGAATTCAAAAATTATAGATGTGGATATTGAAAGGGAGATGAAAAAATCCTTTCTGGATTATTCCATGTCTGTTATCGTGTCCCGTGCCTTACCGGATGTACGAGACGGCTTAAAGCCCGTACACAGGAGAATTCTGTACTCTCAGTATGAGGACAATCTGACACCGGACAAGCCCTATAAAAAATGTGCGACTACTGTCGGTAATGTGCTGGGCCGGTATCATCCTCACGGTGACAGTTCGGTATATGACGCGCTGGTGAGACTGGCGCAGGATTTTTCCATGCGTTATACGCTGGTAGACGGTCACGGCAACTTCGGTTCGGTAGACGGTGACCCGCCGGCAGCCTATCGTTATACCGAGTCAAAAATGAGCAAGATCAGTGTAGAGATGCTGACCGATATCGACAAAGAAACGGTAGATTTTATTCCGAACTATGATGACAGCCGGAAAGAGCCGTCTGTATTACCGTCAAGATTTCCGAATCTGCTGGTGAATGGATCAACGGGTATTGCGGTAGGCATGGCAACGAACATTCCGCCGCATAATCTGGGCGAAGTAGTAGATGCGGTAAACTATGTGATTGATCATCCGGATGCGTCCATTGATGAGATCATGCAGTTTATCAAGGGACCGGATTTTCCGACGGCAGGTATCATTATGGGTCAGAGCGGTATCCGGGCAGCCTATGCAACCGGCAGAGGAAAAATTACCGTCCGAGCCAAAGCGGAAATAGTCGAAGATAAGAATAACCGTTTCAAGATCATTGTAACGGAACTGCCGTATCAGGTAAATAAAGCAAGACTGGTCGAGAGTATTGCGGACATGGTGAAGGATAAGAGAATCGAGGGAATTTCGAATATTGACGACCATTCTGACAGAAACGGTATGCATATTGAAATCACCCTGAAAAGAGAAGCGTCTCCCAATGTAGTGCTGAACAGTCTCTACCGCAATTCCCAGATGCAGATCACATATGGTATCATCATGCTGGCAATTGTCAACGGTGTACCGAAGATTCTGACATTGAAAGATATCCTGCAGCATTATGTGGATTTCCAGGTGGATGTCATTACCAGAAGAACCATTTATGATCTGCGAAAAGCCGAGGAAAGAGCCCATATTTTAGAAGGTCTGAAGATTGCCATTGATTTTATTGATGAAGTCATCCGGATCATCCGTTCTTCGAAGGACCAGCCCACTGCCAGACAGAGATTATCCGAACGTTTCGGATTGGATGACGCCCAGACACAGGCGATTGTTGCCATGCGTTTAGGACAGCTTTCCGGACTGGAACGTGAAAAAATTGAGGAAGAGCTGGCCGGTCTGATTACCAAAATTGCGGATTATAAGGATATTCTGAGTAATGGCGAGAGATTGCTCGGTATCATCAAAACAGAATTGAATGCGATCAGAGCCAAATTCAATGATGAAAGAAGAACCCGGATCGAATCTGTCAGCGGGGAAGTAGATATTGAAGATCTGATTCCTTATGAAGACTGTGTGATCACCATGACCAATTTTGGTTATGTCAAGCGTCAGAAGGTAGACAATTACCGTACCCAGCGCCGTGGCGGACGAGGAATATCCGGTATGAACCGCCGGGATGAAGATGTTGCGACGGATATGTTTGTCAGCGGTACGCATGATTATGTATTGTTCTTTTCCAATCTGGGCAAGGTTTACCGGATGAAGTGTTATATGATTCCGGAAGGTTCCAGAACTTCAAAGGGAATGAATATCAATAACCTGCTTCCGCTTGTTCCGGATGAAAATATCACTTCCATGATCCGGATGCCGGAAGAAGGCGACGACGGAATGTATCTGGTGATGATTACCAAGAAGGGAATCATCAAGAGAACCGCTACCAAAGAATTCAGTTCAAACCGTAAGGGCGGTCTGATTGCCGTTGATATTGACGAGGATGACGAGTTGGTATGGGTAAGACTGACAGACGGTAATTCACAGCTTTTGGTTGCTACCAGAAACGGTATGGCGATCCGTTTCCATGAGACGGATGTCCGTAACATGGGAAGAACCGCAAGAGGTGTGAAAGCGATCACGCTCAGAGGCGGTGACAGTGTTGTGGGTATGTCGATTCTGAGAGAGGACGCCTATATTCTGACCGTATCCGAGAAAGGCTTCGGACGTCTTTCACCGCAGAGCGATTACCGTGTACAGAGCCGGGGCGGTTTCGGACTGCTGAATTATCATACCGAAAAATTCGGTAAGGTAGCGGCGATCAAGGCGGTTGACCTGGACGATGATATTATTCTGATTTCTGATAATGGTGTGATTATCCGTATTGAAGCGTCTTCCATCCGTATCTGTTCCAGACCCAGTAAGGGTGTTATCGTGATGAAGGTAGATGAAAATACCAAGGTTGCCACGATTTCCCGCGCACCTCATGAAGAAGAATCCGATGCGGAAGAATCCGAAGAAGAGGAAGAAGAAATCTGAGGTATTTTGTCATCTGTTGATATGAGGGTGTTGATGATGTATCAGGTAAAAGATATCTGGGAACCGGATTTCGGTTGTGAGGGGATTCCCGACGGTCAGGAGCCATGCTGTGACGTGATTCTGGAAGATCGTGACAGCGGCAAAGTACAGACGATTCGTGTACCGGATGCGGAACTGTATCAGAAGGAAATTATTGTCGGTTCTCTTGTCACCGTACAGGACGGCAAACTTCTGAAATCAGAGTAATTATACAATCAGTATATTATCAAATAATTTTACAAGCAGTAAAACAGCACGTACCGTTTTTTGGTACGTGCTGTTTTTGAAATAGTACGGTAACTACCATTGAGCGAGTTCAGCGTTAATGTTATCTTCTGTGAAGGTTGTTTTTCGTCCGACTTTAATCCAATTCAGATTATTGTATTCACTTTCTTTTAAATTGTATTCTTCCTCTGTTACCTCTTTTTCATTAATCTGATAATTGGTAACGGAATAAGCTCCCAATATGTCAAAACGGATTATTTTTTCAAATCCGGTAGCTGTTTTGCGATAATAAATATACCAAAAATGTCCCATATAGCCATGAATGGTTAGAATCATATCTTCTTCTTTACAATATTGTAATTCTCCGTAAACCCCGCTTATGGGTTCCGTCAGTGATCCGTTATCATATGCGTAGCCAAAGCAAGAAGTATAATGGATTGAACCTTCTGAAATAAATAATTCCGGAATGTGATCATAATCAACATCCAGCAACTCAAAACAAGAGTAAGAAACAGCAGTTTCACTATTATTATTCATGTAATTCAGCAACTGTTGTCGGTAAAGAGATTTCCAATCTGTTTCAGAGGATGAAAGAGAACTTTCAGATTTTGAAGATTCTTCCTGGTAAGATTCTTTTGCAGAAGATTCCTGATTGGATTTTTCCTGCACGGAGGATTCCTGTACGGAAGATTCCTGTTGAGAGGATTTTTGTACGGAGGACTCTTCTTCGTAAGAATCATGGACATAGGTTTTACCGTCTTCCATTTCAAAGCCGCCGGACTTAGGAGAGGATCGTCTGGAAGCACGCAGACCTTCCGTTTTGGTTGTAAAAACAATAAGGGGATTGTTATATGAAATGTCGTTGAGAATGATACATTCGTAGAGATGCGTGTCAGGATCAATCAAGGTCATTGCAATTCCAGAGTCGTCATTATATGTATGATTTTCATCATAAACATGGGCATATGCATCTTTCCAGTATTCCGGTGCCCGGAAATAGACAGTGGCAAGGATATCCGGTACCGAACTTTCATCCGAGGATTCAGGCTGGGAAGAAACCGGTTGGCTGGATTCCTGAACAGAAGATTCCTGAAGGGAAGATTCCGAGGAAACAGAATCAGAGGATTGTTCGAAAGTATCAGATAATACACGTACTACAGACAATTTCTTTTTAATGTCAGGATCAGCAGTTATTTCATAACCCTGCTGCAAAACAGCGAGCGCATTGGCATAGTCGCCTTTACCGATATAAGCGTCCGCTAAGAGCAGATAAGGTTCCGGATTATTGGGATCGATTTCAATCGCTTTTTTCAATGCCTTGATCGCTTCATCATAGTTTTCTACCGACAAATACTTTTCACCAAGAGATAATTGGTCGGAATATTGTGTATGATGGTTCAGGGTATTGATGAGAATAATGACGGCAGCAGCACCGATAACAAGAATACAGGCTGCAATAATGGAGATAATAAGAATCGTCTTAGTCTTTTTTGATTTAGCCGGATGGTTTTGATTTTCAGAGAGATAGGGTGGGGGAGTATCCGGAAAAAATGGCATTGTTTCCGGTGGTGAGACAATCGGAGCAGCCATATTTTCGGATGGATCGTATCGGGTTCCGCACTTGGGGCAGAGATTGTAAAATGAATCAAAACTTGTTCCGCAATTTTTACAGATAGCCATTAGTAAACGCTCCTTTCAGAAATAATAGTTATCATATCCTATTCTAATTATAATGAAAAAGAAAACAGATAGCAGGGAAATGTAAGAAAAGACAGAAATCATGTAATAATTGGAAGCAGATACGAAGATAACAATACAAAAAGTATAACAGAAGGGTTAACACAAAAGAAAACAGGCAGAAAAGTATACAATTTGTAATAAAAGAAAAAAGATTGAAAAAAGGTGTTGACAAAAGGAGAAAAAGGTGGTATGATAACAAAGCTGTCGCACGAGAGAGCAAACGAAAAGAAAAAAAACCTTGATGAATAGCGGATTTCAGGGCAGAACCGGACTTGAATGATACCGACTGACTGAAAAAAGAAATTCAAAAAAGTTTAAAAAAACTCTTGACAAACGCTTGAAAGTGTGGTAAG
>CACYCN010000189.1 GCA_902772895.1 uncultured Ruminococcus sp. | reverse complement strand
TGGCGGCATAGGCTATGCTGAAAAAACATTTGAGATAATGGATGATATCGTACATAATGCAATTAAAATGGTTCGAGGATGTAACTGCAGTAATGGTTGTTCAGCCTGTATCGGAGATCATACCCTTGATAAAAGCATTGTCTTGTGGGGGCTGTCGAACCTGTTTGAAGAATCAGAAGCTCCCAAAAAAGTTAATAGTTTTCAGACACCTAAAGAAATACATGAAGACAAACTGTTTTCGTTTGATACTATCGCAGAACATTGGCAGGAATTCAGAGTTTATCTTAAAACAAGAGGGGAGTACCTTTCAAAATTTATCGCCGGCATTGAACGAGTAAAAGTTAAGGAAAACACACTTATTCTGGTGGTCAGAAATGAGTTTATCCGTGGGGAAGCAATGAGCGTGTATAATAAAACAATGTTGAAAAACATTTTGGAGTATCATATTGATGTGCCTGTCGGGTTTGATATTGATGCTGTATGTGAAACGAATGACGATCTCGAAAAGACAAGTAAAATAGCACGAAGGCATCATGATTTGATTAAATAAGGGCGTGTGTTTATGGATATATTCGATCAGCTTAATGAGGAACAGCTTGCTGCCGTAACCGATGAAAGCAATGCTTGTATTGTAAATGCGAATGTCGGCAGCGGAAAAACCACCGTACTGATCTCGAAAATCTTTTATCTGCATCATGAAAAAGGTGTTTCGTTTCAGGATATGTTTGTATTAACGTTTACCAATAAGGCAGCGGATGAAATCAAAGCGAGAATAACGTTATTGGATAAGACCATTACGGAAAACGAAATGCTTTATTTTGGAACATTTCATAGTGTTGCGTTAAAACTCCTGAAAGACGTTTTGCCGGTTGAATCGCTGGGGGTTACAAAAGACTTTACCATAGTGTCACCGGATGAAGAATTAGAAATGGCAAAAACGATCATCACTCAACATAGACTGACCATTAAATACGAGAGCCAGTTGTTGAAACGAATTGAAAATGCAAAGCGTGGTAAAATATTGCATGGTAATATGAAAAAACCGGATGCTATCAATACATTGATCGACTTGCTCAGTCAGGAGAAGATCAGACAGAATAAAATGTCATTTGATGATCTGATTCAGCACACAACTGCTCTTTTACAGCAGTATACTTTTAGCCCGGCATGGATTATTATTGATGAATTTCAGGATTCAAACAGTGACCAGCTTCAGTTGATTAAAGCTGTAAGCGATGATCATACGAAACTGTTTGTGGTTGGAGATCCGAATCAGGTAATATATTCATGGAGAGGAAGCAGGAAAGATATCTTTGAGACATTTCAGGAGGACTATCATGCGAGAGTGCTTTCTCTGCCTCAGAATTACCGCTCTTGCACCAACATCCTGAATTCCGCAAAGTGTTTTCTGGAGACGACTTCGGATCTGATCGGTGTGAGAGAACCCGGTAATAAAATAATCATAAAAAATCACTACAATCCGTTTCAAGAGGCTCAATACCTGACGGAAAGAATTACAGAAAACCTACAGTCCGGTATGCAGTATAATGATATAGCTATTTTATATAGGCTTCAAAAACAATCAGAAATCCTGGAGAATGTCTTTACTAAATGCGGCATACCCTATGAGGTATCAAAGCACAAAACCTTACGGGATATTCCGGTTTTAAACTGGGTGATGAACCTTCTTGCTGCGGCAGTCAATTCTGATGATACAAATGCTCTAATGTCTGTTCTATGCAATTCAAAGTATGGTGAACATCTTGATCAATTTCAAGCAAATGTTATTGTCAATACACAGGCGCCAGAAAAGTCATTTCTTTTTGACAAAATAGCAGACTTCAAGAATTGGTGTCAGAACAAATCATGTCTGACACAAGTTTATGAATACTTCAGGATCAATGAATACATTAACCCGACATCATCTGCATTTCCGGAAGATCAAAAATATATTGATGATCTGTTCGGAAAGATTGACGAGTATATTCGGTTTCAGAATGTCGATTTATTTACAGGACTTCAGCAATTCATTAATTCCGCTGCATTGTTTGGTGTTGATATCCTGAAGGATGATATTCATCTGGAAAACAATACTGTCAAACTTATGACGCTGCATTCTTCAAAAGGAATGGAGTTCAAGCAGGTTTATATTATCGGTGTAAATCCTGGGCTTATCCCATTGCATACCACTATGGATGAAGAAGAGGAACGCAGATTGTTTTTTGTCGGTATGACAAGAGCAAAGGATCATCTTGAATTGTCATATTATACTTCACCTGATGATATGAGGGTGTCTCCTGGGAAAAGCTATTATTTGTCGTTTATTCCGCCAATGTACATTGAGGAGGAACAAGTTGATTGTGCCGATACGGATTTACAGCTTTATCGTCATGAAGTAGCAGAAACCCGTCATACCGATCAGCTTCAGGCGGAACAAAAACAGCGAATGGTCAGACATCAGAAATATGGAACCGGAACAGTAACACAAGAAACCGAAGATAGTATTACAGTTTGCTTTGAAGGATACGGCGAAAAAGAATTTTTGAAAATGTTCAGTGAATTTGAAGATGTGTGATTTACTCAAAATAATTGTCTGAGTCTATCGCATAGATTTACTGGTTAGATTTTTTTGGGATAGTGACAGATAATCAATTCTTTTGCTTTTATAGATGTTATGACAGAATGCTGGAAAATAGTATGTTTGGGAGTGGATGAAAATGATAACAGTGTTGTTTCCTTCGGATTATTTTAACCTTCATAAGCCTGATGAAAACTTTATCAAAGAATACCGTGCAGTTTCAGAAAACTCCGACATTCAGGTATTGCTTTTTTCTTATGACGAGTATTTGAATAGTGGAACAATACGGTTGAACAGTACATCGTTTTCAGATTGCCCGGTAATATACAGAGGATGGATGCTGAAACCGGACCAATATGCCGACCTGTATCATCGGCTGCAAAAACTTGGTATGAAGCTGATTACATCTCCGCAGGATTACAAGAGAATGCACACATTTCCGGAGATCTATCCCGAATTAAAGAATGATACTGCGGCAATGCTTGTATATAATAGTCCCATGCAGATAAATTATGAGCAAATCAGGAAAACATTTCGCAGATGCATGATAAAGGACTATGTAAAGTCTGTGAAAGGTACGGATTTTCCGAAATGTATCAGCACTGAAATAGGGGAGGATGAATTCAGAAGTCTGATAAGACAATTCATTTCTTACAGAGGAGACCTTTATACCGGCGGAATATGTATCAAAGAGTTTCTTGAATTGAAGCGGTATGGAGGAAAAACGAATGAATATCGTGTATTCTACTGCAATCATCAGGCGATAACGATAAGCAGAAATTCCGGTCAGCCGGAATACCTACCCGAACCGCCGGAGGCACTTATCAATAAATACAGCAACTTGAATAGTCCGTTCTATACAGTAGATTATGCCGAGACAGCGGACGGAAGCTGGAAAATCATTGAAGCCGGAGACGGTCAGGTGTCGGGATTGTCAGATTATCAGGATGTGGGGAGTTTTTATAGGGATTTGTCACTTGTGTTTGATACATCAAAAAATAGAAATATTCAGGAATAAGATAAGAGATACATATTTTGCTGAATAGTATTATAAGGAAGTGAAACGATGCCATCATTAAATCATGTATGT
>CACYCN010000188.1 GCA_902772895.1 uncultured Ruminococcus sp. | reverse complement strand
TCGGGTGCCGACATAGGCTTGTAAGACGGAGCTACTGCCGGCGGTTCGGGTGCCGACATAGGCTTGTAAGACGGAGCTACTGCCGGAGGTTCGGGTGCTGACACAGGCTTGTAGGATGGAGCTGCTGCCGGCGGTTCGGGTGCTGCGGCAGGCTGAGGATTCGGATGATCCGCAGGTGTCAACGGAGATACCGCTTTCTGTTCCGCTGAGGGGTATTCCGAAGAAATGCGTTCTTCATCCTTACCGGGAATATTTTGTCCGCTATATCTTTCTGTTTCATCTGTCAAGTCAATTCCTCCCTTATTTTCAGGGTTTCTTTTGTTCCGTCATCCCGGTATTTTCCGCAGACGACTCCTCTTCCAGGAGATTCTTTTCTTTCTCCTTTTTCTTTTCCGGTTTTTTCTGTTTTCTCGGAAGATAAAAACGGAACTCCGTATACTGTCCGTATTCACTCTTTGCCGAAATATCGCCGCCATGCATCCGGATGATACTTCTGACAAGATACAATCCTAATCCGAGTCCCTTTTTATCCTGACTTCTGGACTTATCGGTCTTATAGAACCGGTCAAAGACCATCTCAATTTCGGAATCCTTGATACCCATGCCGCTGTTTCTGACCACAAAGTTCACCATATCGGCGGATTCATCCATATCAAATTCGATATAGCCGTCCTGATTCGTAAACTTCACGGCATTTTCAATAAGATTATAAACGACCTGATGCAGCAGATCCTTATCTCCGTAAAGCGGTTTGGGAGTAATGCGGTCCAATCCACGGATATCGATATTTTTCCGTTCAATCTCATGTTCAAAGGTAATAATAATGGTAACCAATGTATCCAGCAGATCAAACTTCTGATAATTCAGTTTCAGTTCACCGCTGTCAATTCTGGATAAGTCAAGCATGGAACGAACCAGACGTGACAGACGCTTGACTTCCTCTGTGACAATATGCAGATAATATTTCTGACGATCTTCCGGGATCGTACCGTCCAGAATACCGTCAATAAAGCCGGCAATAGTAGTCATCGGTGTTTTCAGTTCATGGGAGACATTTGCCACAAAGCTTTTCCGGGTCATTTCGGAAGCCGCCAGCGACTCTGCCATATTATTGAAGGCAACCGCCAGTTCACCGATTTCATCATTACTGTTAAAATTGATCCGGACACTGAAATCGCCTTTTCCGAATTGTTTGGCGGCCTGAGACATCTGACGCAGCGGTTTGATCATATTATAAGAGAACAGACCCATTGCCAGAACCGACATGGAAAGTGTGGCAATGGCTGACAGCAGGAATATTTTCAGCACCATATCGGTGAAGTTTTCAATATCCCTGGTATCGGTTGTCACGATCACCAGACCAAGACTCTCTCCTGTCATATCATTGGTAATCGGACGGGCAGAAATAAACCGTTCGTCGGCATACACACCGCCCATTGTCCCTTTTTCAAAATAAGAATGGTTTTTCAGGGTACTGTCCACGATTTTTTCGGCAATGATGAAACTCACACCATATTCCCGGTTACCGGGAAATGCCAGCATCACCGATCCGTTCAGATCGGTAATATAGATATCCACATTGGCGTCTTTGGAATAGATCCGCAGAAACCGGGTGAGATAATTGGTATAATACCGGCTCAGCCACTGAAATTTTTCATCTTCATCATCATACAGTGTCCGATCCTTGATATTCGGCGAAACATATTCGGCAATATATTCCGCCCGTCTGTCCAGCGTATTTTTCTTTTCGGTTGACCAGTAATTCGAGATGGTCATAGTCAGAACAATTCCCAGCACGAGAAAACTGACGAAAACGATCAGCACGCTGACATTCATATATTTCAGGAACAATGACCGTCCCGAAAACAGCTTACTCTTTCGTTTCAAATTTATAACCTACTCCCCATACGGTTTTCAATGCCCATTTATCCGACACACCCTCGAGTTTTTCTCTGAGGCGCTTGACATGTACATCAACCGTTCTGGAATCTCCGTAATAATCAAATCCCCAGACTTCATCCAGCAGCTGATCACGGGTAAAGACACGGTTGGGGTTACTGGCCAGATGGAAAATCAGTTCCATTTCTTTCGGCGGCGTATCAATCTGTTCTCCCCTGACTCTGAGTTCATAGTTAGTGAGATTGATCACCAGACCGTCATAACGGACTTCTTTTTTTCGTTCCTCAGTGACGGCATCCGAAGAGACCGTACTGCCCATGCGTCGGAGTACCGCCTTGATTCTGGCGACAATTTCCTTTGTTTCAAAGGGTTTTACCACATAATCGTCAGCGCCCAGTTCCAGTCCGAGCACTTTATCAAAAACCTCTCCCTTGGCAGTCAGCATAATAATCGGACACTGAGATGTTTTCCTTATCTCACGGCAGACCTGCCAGCCGTCCAGTACGGGCAGCATGATATCCAGCATTACCAGATCCGGCTTTTCCGTCTTGAACTTTGTAACCGCCTGACCGCCGTCATTGGCAATCACTACCTCATAGCCTTCTTTTTCAATATACAATCTCAACAGTTCGCAGATATTGATATCATCATCTACAATCAGAATTTTCCCCATATTCATTACATGATCACCCTCACATCTTGATACCAAAGACAGTATTCACCGTTTTTTGACTCATCCTGCCGCTTTCTTTTGCTCAGTTTGTAGAATAAATTTCTACCGAAAGCAGCTTTTATCCACTGTCCATTCTACTATTATACCACATTTTCCCGCAAATGTACACAATTATTTGTCATTTTCAAACCTGATCTTTTCCGGAAGCCTATGACCGACTGAATCTCCGTTGATGATCTGCCGCTTATTTCATTTCCTGACGGCGGAATACCAATGCACCGATCACAAGACTGACGGCACAATAAGCTGCCGCAACCAGGAAAGGAATATATGCCTGACCGTTCTGATACAGAGTTTGTGTACTGGTAATGGTATTGAACAGCCAGTATTGTGATACTTCCAGATCTTTATAAGCGATCATCAGGATTGTCAGCCCTGACTCCAGCAGGATCGGTACAATGATTGCCAAAGCGACTGCCGTACTGGTTTTTTTCGTTACCACCGATAACATCACAAACAGAGATGTGGCTGCGATATAGAGTGACAGATAAGCCCCCAGTTCTGTCAGTATTTCGCCGGCACTTACATCGGCACTGAATCCGAACATCACACTGCTGGCAATCATACCGCCCAATACATATGCGACCGTGACAAAAAGCATTGCCGGCAATGACATCAGCCATTTTGAGAAAAACACTTTTCCTCTGGAATATCCTCTGGCTACCGGTAATTTATAGGTTCCCATATTGTATTCCGTCGCCACATAGACACATACC
>CACYCN010000187.1 GCA_902772895.1 uncultured Ruminococcus sp. | reverse complement strand
TTTGCCGTGTGATATAATTCTCATATGAGTACATACAAAGGGTTTACGCCTTCCAGACAAAAGGCTAATTATAAATACTTAACTGAAAAAGTAGATAATATTTCTTTACATGTCCCTAAGGGACAAAAAGAAATAATTAAGGCTGCAGCGTTAAAAGCAGGCGTGTCCATGAATCAGTATATTGTTGAGGCTATAAATGATCGCCTTGAGAATGATACCGATACATAAATCATGTTTTTATGCCCTGATTTCCCGCCTGCCGTCCTCTGTACGGCGGTCTGCGGTTCTTTGCGGTAATCTGTAGCCCCTCACTATAAAAACGGCTCTACGGGGCTTGTGCGCGGTCGGTTATGCTATTGGCATTTCCTGCCGCTTCTTTCTCGACTCTTCAAGTTCTCTGTGAATCCGTGCGCCCATCTCTTCAAGCTTCTGCTGCTTCCGTTGATACTCCAGTTCTTGCAACGCCCAATATTCTGTTGAGCTTGTCCGCGTCCTGTTAAAAGTACCAACACCCGTTCCTCGCACAGCTTTTGAATAAATGTAATCAGGTTCAATAAATTCCTGAAGTATCTTGAAACGTTTTCCTGTTCTCAGCTTCCACAGTCCTTTTTCTATCCTCTGCCGGATCGTGTTCGTGTGAGTTCCTGTTACTTCACCAGCCTGCTCATAGGTCAGGCCGCCGAAATAGTACAGCCTGATTGCCTGGCCGTTTTCTTCCGGAAGCTGATCCACCGCAGACCGTACAGCCCGGCGGCGTTCCCGGATAAATACAGGATCCATTGCAGCGGCCTGAGTATCTGCACGCGGATCGAGAACCAAATCACCCTCTGTTACTTCCGGATCACTGGGTAATGGAGAGTCAAGACTCTGTATATCTACCGCATAAAGGTCATTTTGGAGCTTCCGGAGCCGCTTCGGCGTCAAACCCAAATACTGACACAATTGCCTGTCGTTTGGCTGTTCGCCGTGCTCCTGGTAATATTTCCGACAGAAACGAAGATACTTGTTTATCAGTGCCCGCTGCTGCACAGGTATTCTAATCAGTCCGCCTGTGTTTTCTATCTGCCGGATCAGGTGCCAGCGCATCCGATTCTGCATGTACGTCAGGAATGTATGTCCTGAATGTTCCGAATAATCAGATACCGCATCAAGGAAGGCTATGAAACATTCCTGTTCGGCGTCTTCCGGTTCAATGTACTGCCGATATTTATTGCATACCTTGTGAACTATGCCTATATTCTGGTTCCACAGCTCCATTAACAGCCTGTTGTCAGGATTCCCCGCCCGGATTGCTCTTATTAGTTCATTATTGGTCATTCTAGTGTGTAACCCTTAATCTAATGTGTTTTAATGGGATTAATAATATCTGCCAGAAATGTATTCAGTTTTTTTCTTCACGCGCGCGCGCGCGCGAATATGTTTTGTCGAGTTCCCCGGCCGTTGTCAGCCCCCCAAAAATAAAAATGGGTATAGGGGGTGTGGGGGTATACTATCTTGTTCTAATATAATTTCAGTTCTTGCCTATTATGCTCTATCTCCCGTCTAAGCACTTCATTTCACATTTTCAGCACTATGATATGCAATATTACTTCTGTAGCGCTTGTCCAGGTGCGACCGAATGATACCGCGCTTCCCAGAATACCAATGGAGTAGACCGGTGAAGGCGTACACTTTTGATACACCTTCTGTGATGGTAACAAACATTTGAAGTTTACATGTGGCTATCTATACGTATTCAATTCTTCTATCCAGTTTCTCAAGGCTCCGGATATTCAGCGCCTGCATGTCTTTCCGGAGCTGGTCCGGCTAATCAGTTGATAGACCTAACGAAATTTTCAGCGTTCAGTTAACCTGATGGTATCACTGCCGGACAAACTTCTGATAGATTCGTATTGTCTGCCGCCTTTAAATAGCCCCTGTTTCCCTTCTCTGAATAACTCTACAGCTGTTTGAAGTCCTGGCTATTCCATGTGATAACAGCCCACTTCCCGCCGAGACTGTTTTCTGATGGCTGTCCTACGTCGATATATTCGCGGGTTCTCAGCCCGCATAGCTCACATTGTACCCAGGTGCGCAGACCGTCCGGCGTGTGTCTATACCTGATCTGCGCGGGACGGTCACATACCGGGCAGTGTTTTATAGTCATTCGTTTGCCTCTTATGCATCATTAAAGCTTTCTGTAAGTTTTCCAATACAAAGATCTACAACCTTACTCGAAGCATTCTCGGTACCTCGTAACATGAAATGTTGATTGCCCTGGTGTCGCTTTGTATTTGAGCCATCATCAGGGAAGTACAGATAACGCCATTTTCCACGTGCTGCAATGGTTACCGAAAGTGTTTCATCCTTCTGCTTAAAGGATCCCGGCATAGCCTGTGCCGCTGATCTGCCTTTTCCTTTCCATGACCTGCCTGAACTCGGGATCAGTAATGCTATGTCGTTTCTGATCAGCCGTGCACCTTCTCCGTGTATTACATCATTAATAGTTTTATATGCTTCAGCTCCGTACTGATCGATCTTTTCTGTAAGCTCGTCAAGATCATCATAATTCAATTCAAATGTTGACATTTTCCACCTCTTCAGTGCGATTCAATACAAGGCATACTGTTATAGAGTCCGGGACGTGTAATAGTCTTTTGTCGACCTGTACACGCCCCGAATATTTTACGCTTTACCCATACACCCAAGTGAACACAAGAACCCTCTGCACTGCAATGCACAAACTGCCTTACAGCTCCACATACAAGGAGCGATTAATATATTTCTATCTGGGTTTGTTATGACTTAAAAACGGTTATCTTTTTGTACCGACTCCCGCCGCTCATGAGTTTAGCTAATATCACTTGATTCGGTTTGTAATGTTCCCGTACGACGTTATAATCTCTTTTTCGGCCCCTGGCCTTAATATTTCTAATGCACTGATCAAAATCTGTGTCAATCCAAAAATACTCAACTGCTCCCGAATCCAGTTTTTCCAAACCCGCAAAAAAAATAGATTCTTCACATGTAGGTGCACAAGTGATATAGGCAACAAGTTCCCCCTGATCATGCAGCCTTTTTGCTTCCCTGATCTGAAGGCGCTTATCTCCAAAGTCCTCATACTCTAAAACATGCTCATAATGTTGTTTTGCATATGTGGATTTACCCGATCCAATCATTCCACAAATAACATGTATCATTACACCATTCTCCTTAAACAAGGTGTTTATTGCATTAATCCATATTGAGCAGCATCCTTACCGCGTCCTTAATGTTCCGTCGGACAATCGGGGGGCGCGAGTTTCGTGCCATCTCTTTAATAAGTTCTTTGTCCATTGGTCGCCGGCTGATTTCATAGTTGTCGATTTCGTCACTGATCCGCTGGAGCATCTTGTATCTGCGCGTACGAACCTCTTCGACTATTATAAGGCGTCTACAGTTGGAAGTTGTGACCTTGTGGCCGCTCTCTACAGTGCTTCCACTGTTGGCAATCTCAAATTTCTTATATTCCTCATAAATCCCGTTATTAAAGGCTTTCAGGGCAGCCTCCGCCCTTCTCACCCGCTCCCCGTACTCCTTCTGTACTTGCGCAAGTTCTTTTTTCGCCTTTACGACTTCAGCAGTCAGTTTCTGACTCTCTTCGTCAACCCGCGGGATTACTACAGCAAGGAATTTCTTTGCAGCCTTCCTATACTGAGGATCACAAATAGATTGCGCATCAATCGCTGCCTGTATTTCTTCATAGCTTGCGGCCACCGGCTGCGGTGTTGTTGCCCGCGAATAAATAGACTCAATCGGACCTGTTTCTTTCTCTTTATCTGCGTCCACATAGAGCCCCGGAACATTCATAAAAACCGCAAGATCATATTTTGCCCGAATCATTCGGTTATGTTCCGCATCCATCTCTTCCCGAATTTCCTGCAGTCCCAGATCATCCAGGACGGACGAAGCGGGCGGGATCAGGACGGGCGGCGTGTCAGCAATCGTAAGATTTCCCATACCAAAATATTTATCGCGGTCCTCTTTATAAACTCCAATTGTCTTGTCTGAAGATGTATTTTCTTTCATTTGTCTTTAATCCTTTCTTATGTGTTGACAATCCCGCCGACTAATTTGATCTCTTTTGCTAACAGTTCGGCGTTGATCTGGTTTCTCTCTATCAGGACTTCATAGCCCGGAATGCCTGCAGTGTTCCCTGATTGGCGGGCTTCCTCTACAGCCTTTTGCAGTTCGGAGATCGTAAACAACATATTATCCCGGGTAGTATTAAGGACGTTGCAATATCCCTTTTTATCTAACCACCCGCACTGATCAGTAAACTTTGCCTTTATAGTTTTTATCCACCGCTTGCACTCGTCCGGAGTGGCAGAATGCTGCATGGTATGCATTGCAAGGTTCTTTCCAATGACCTTTTCTATTCCCTGGAAAGTGCTCGCAATCATTTCTTTTGCAGTTAATTTCCTTCCGGATTTACTAGGTGTCTTCTTTGTCTTTGGCCTTTTCTTCCAGTCAATAGTGGGCTGCCTTCCTACCGTCCCAGGGTAAAGTTTAGCTATTTTCTCTGCCTTGCCGTATTGCTGTCGGGCTGCCATACGCAACACATCCGCTGTTGACTTGTCTCCAGCATTCTCTGCTTCTATAGCCTGCTGGGTGTAAAACCTCCCCTGTTGAATCAGCCAGTCATATTTTTCCTTTATTTGGTTTATGTCATTGATTTCTTTAATGCTCACATCTAAACATCCTTTCTCGTACTTGTTTATTCAGCTTTTAGTCGTTCCCGGAGCTTTGCCATCAGATCAGCCGGTGCAGCTGTTCCCTTTCTGGCCAAATCTCCCGGTGTGTCTCCGATCAGAGGCGGCAAACGCTCTTCCAGTTTCCTCTCAGGCTTCCGG
>CACYCN010000186.1 GCA_902772895.1 uncultured Ruminococcus sp. | reverse complement strand
TACCGCTGTGTTTGAGGAAGTCCATGTCACGCTGTCAGTGCTGTCGGCAGGTGTGACTGTAGCGGTAAGCGTAGAAGTATTTCCTTTATTAATGCTGAGAGTGGTTTTGGAAAGTGTGATGGCTGTCGCCGGAATTGTAACGGTCACCTTGCAAGATGCGAACTGGTTGCCGGCTTTGGCGGAAATTATCGCAGTACCGGGAGCAACTGCCGTGACCTTTCCTCCGGAAACAGTTGCAATCGCGGTGTCTGATGATCTCCATACCACACTGTCAGTGGTGTTAAAGGGTGTGACCTTCGCGGTAAGCGTAGAAGTTCTTCCTTTATTAATGCTGAGAGAGGTTTGGGAAAGTGTGATTCCCGTAGCGGGCACATTGCTGTTGAAAGAGTGGAAATTAACTTGATCAGTTATTTTCAGTCCTTTGTTTGTAGAAAATACTGCGGTAATAGTGTGATTTCCGTCCTGAAGCTGTGCGGAAGCTATAGTATAAGTGAAGAATCCTTCACTGTCACTATATATTGTTTTGCGAAATGTGCCGTCAATATATATATCAACCTGGCAATTATTTGTACCGATCCAATTGTACACTTTCATCAGAACGGTATAATCACCTTCCATATACGAAATACCGTCCCAATTGTAAAATCCAAAAGCAGGTTTTAAGGAATAAACATAATTCGTTTCCGACATGCCGGGATACACCTGTGGATTGACTGTTCCCACATTGCCGTCAGGAAAATGTGAGTTATTGAAGAAATTGCTGCCAACCAGGAAATAATCGTATTTTATCGTATCTCCGTCATCCCATGTAACGTCCATAGCGTACCACTTGCCGTCTTCCATCTGGACAATATTCCAGGTATGCCCATCTCCGCGCATCCTCGCGCACGGAATGTCAAACTTATCGCAGAGCAGTTTGAATGAAGCTGCGTATCCCGCGCAGACGTACGTATATCCGTAACGGCCGCAGCCAAACAGAGGGGCTATCACCTGATTCTCCGAGTGGTCACCTTCACCATAATCATAGCAAACATGATTGCAGATATAATCATGTATTGCCTTGACAGTATGATAACGTGAGCTGGATTCCCTCGAATTAGTGATGTCTCTGACAGCCGACGAAATACCGGAAAAAACAGTATTCAGATCGCTGTAAGAGTCTGGATACGTTTCGTTGAAATTAATGGTCAATTCTAATATCTGACCTGTGTCCTTTTTATATATATAAGAAATGCCGCTATTATAATAAGCCCAGAATTGTTCAGGGTGGTCGTAATTAAATGCGCGCCACGCCGACCTCAGCACACCAAAGAGAGTGTCTTTATCATCCAAAGTATAGCCAAGCGCTGATGTATCGACAACGACGTTTTCATTACTTTTTTCTACAAGAAAATGCTGATACATCTCTTCGTATATCAGATTCTCGTCATCTGTAAGCTCGCTTTTATAACTTCCTCCATAAGCTGCAAATGCCTTGAAATTAGATTCTTTCAAGTCAGCTTTTCCTCTGTCGAATACGACAATCTCTTCCAGAGATTCTTCTGGCGTCGCAGTGTCACTATCGCCTGACGCGAAAGCATTGGCAATCTTTGTAAGACTTACAAAAAGAACGCACACCAATGCTGACACAATCAATACTCTGATGTTTTTTTCAACATGGTAATAAATAACCCTCCTTGATAATATTCATATTATTATTTTACATTATTTAAATTAGTTTGTCAATATTTTGAAACTATTTTAAGTGCCGATGAGGACGATAAGGACGATTAATACGACAGCGTTTTTTCTGCCTGAGTTTCTCCAATCGGAATGCCCAAAATTTGCGTCGCATTAAACAAAGAAAAGGGCTTTGCTTCATTAAGACATAACTGACGATATGAGCAATAGATTTCTCTCTCTCCCTCATTGCGGGTACTCAATCGACTATACACCCAATCACCCCTTTTGAAGCCTGTGTGCCGATTTGTGAGCCTTTTCCGAAGAAATCGGAAAAGTAACCGCCGCACGGCATACAGGGCTTAAATCGGCAATTTGAGAAAGGTGTGGAAAGGGCGGTCGACCTTAACCTATCTTTTTTCTGTTGGTGAATTAAGTCTCCATCCACGCTTCAAGTTCATCTATGGTGAGCTTGCCGTCGGTGCATTCGTCGCGCTTGGTTA
>CACYCN010000185.1 GCA_902772895.1 uncultured Ruminococcus sp. | reverse complement strand
TCATTCTTTGCCCGACAGTGATTAACGGGACTTTCGAGTGAAAGTACCTCTGGACTTCCCAAAGCTGTGTTTTTTCGATAGTTGCCTGTCATTTTTGCTCAGACAAAATGCCAAATGTATTTCGGGTGTTTGTAGGATTGATAGAAATATTCATTGGGAAAAGCTGGATGATTGAAAAGAATTGACAATTAATGTTTAATTATTGTACGAAAAATTAACCTCAGAGGTCTATCGGCAGTTATCTCCGGAGTATCCGGGTAAAATATTACCGTGGTCATATTGACAATATGACTGCGGTAACTTTTACAATGCGGAAAACAAGGGGTATAATGTTAATAGAGGGAGCGTTTAGGAGGCTATCTCATGTCGCAAAAATTATTGGCTGTGACCTACATCAGGAACAATAAACGAAGAATTGCGGTTCCGATCATCAGTCTTTGTCTTTGTTTTGTGTTGACGTATCTGACCGGCTTTATGCTTTCGGCGACAGAAGCTACCTTTTCCTCCGTTTATCTGGATAATGCGGAAAAGATTCAGTTCATCGATCTTTCTGACAAGGCGCTGGGTGTGACGACCAATCTGGATCCGGACTTCTATGAGCAGAGTCTGGAGGAACGGAATCGAGTGATCGGTGATCTGGCGAAAAAGCTGGAAGATCATGACGGTATCCGTCAGACCTATACGGCTGTTCTGATGGGGGCAACGATTTCGGCGATAATCGGCGGGGTCAATTACTTTATTCCGTTAGTCGAAAAAGAGGAAGTCAGCGGACTTCTTGAGAGTTTCGGTACTTCCGTGATAGAAGGAAGACTTCCGGAAAGACCCGGAGAGATCCTTCTGGATCGTGCTACGATGAACAATAAGCATGTACAGCTGAATGATTATTTTGATTATGATTCTTTTCGTGACAGGTATACGATTGTAGGGGTTCTGGACAGTGCCTGGTATTTCGGCTGCGGGATCCCGGCGGAAGGCGAAATCAATCTGAAATCCATCGTGGTTTTTTCCGGTCTTCATGACCTGACGGCAGAACTGGAAGAAGAACAGATTGTTCTTGGTTCTATGGATGCTGTGTATGACTATGAATACGGGAAAAAAAACATGAAATCCAATGTGACAGATGCGATCGGCAATTCGACCAAGGTTATCTATGGAGGGATTCTGGTGATCCTGACGGTATTGCTGATCGTCGTCTGTTCCATGTACCTTCGGGAAAGACATAATGAATGGTGTCTGTATTGTTCGATCGGTTTTTCCCGGAAAAGTCTCTATTTTTGCATCATGCGTGAATTACTTTTTACATTCCTTACCGCCCTGCTTACAGGTGCTGTGGTGATCGTGATATCGGTTCTTGTTTTAAAGGGACTGATGATCGACCCCTACGGACTCAGATGCTGTTATCTGGACGGCGTATCTCTTTTCAGGATTCTGTGTGCCAATGTATTCCTGATCGGTATCCTGCAGATTCCGGTCCGTTATGCATTAGTCAGGATCCGCACAGTGGACGCTATCGAAGATGATCTGTACTGATCAGCGGTCCGCATCGGCAGGGAAGGAGAGTTATGTATGTTTGTCATCAAGAATATTACCATGATCTATAATATGGATAAGTCCGAAAAAGTCTATGCCTTAGGCGGATTTGATCTGACCCTGCCGGACAGCGGACTGATCGGAATTATCGGACCGTCCGGTTCGGGGAAATCAACGCTGATGTATTGTCTGTCTACGCTGAAAAAACCGACAGAAGGACAGATTGTCTATAACGGAAAAGAACTTACCGCATTGTCGGATCATGAACGGGAGGATCTCAGACGGAACGAATTCGGTTTTGTATTCCAGCGGCATTTTCTGGTGCCGTATATGTCGGCACTGGATAATGTGGTAGTAGCGGCGGCGGAGTATTCCGGAAAGATGGTGGAAAAAGCGAAAGGTTTACTGGAAGGATTCGGTCTGGGCGAAAAGGAATATCATAAACGTCCGGCGCAGCTTTCCGGCGGTCAGCGTCAGAGAACTGCCATTGCCAGGGCAATGATCAATGATCCGAAAGTATTATTTGCGGATGAACCTACGGCAGCGCTGGATCATGATAATGCGTTTGCGGTAATGGATGTGCTGAAGGATTATGCCGGAACAAAACTGGTACTGGTCATTACACATGACCGTTCCATTCTGAAACAGGCAGACAGAGTGATTGAAATGTGGGACGGTAATCTCGGCGGAGAAAGGAACGGTGACGTTATATGAAACCGTTTTCGCCGGTGTACTTTCTCAAAGAGAATCGGTCAAAATGTATTTTGCTGATCTTCATGCTTTTTCTCTGTTATGCCACTTATTTCGGAGGATTGTATGTCACCAATCCGATGGATAACTGGCAAACCGCATTTGTCTATGAAGAAACCTATCTATGTGTGATCAGTCCGGGGATGGAAGATGATACGAAATTATTTGACCGGATCGAAGCCACCGGAAAGATGGATGTGATTCATTTAGCTACCAACTGCGGTGTGGTCTGGAACACCATTATGGGATTCCAGAACGGCACCTGTGGATTCTCCTTCCGTACCGTGGAAGATTTTAAAACCTATTGTCAGAGACAAGGCATTACCTGTGATTTTTCGAAGCTGAAAAGGAATACGGCAGTCATGAGCAGGATGCTGGCTCTCAACAGAGGTTATTCGGTGGGAGATGTGCTGGATCAAAAAAAGGAACCGGATATTTATTCCGGCAAAGAGTTTGAACTGGCAGCGCTGACAGAAGAAAACGGTTATTTTTCTTACTTTATTTCGGATGAAAAGGATGATTCCGGCATATCGCTTTTACTGACGAAGAATCCGATGAGGAAGGAAGAACAGTTAAAGCTGTTTCACGAGTGCAATCAGAATCAGGATGCGATCCTTCTGATGCCGTTGGAATGTCAGATTACGGGTCAGTTTGAAATGATGGACATGATTTATGCCTTTATCATTCTTTTATTATCGGTTGTCATGGCGATCACGGTAAATGCCGCATTTGTCGGCGCTTATCAGCGCAGGACCTTTGAGTTTGCCGTCTATCGTGCCATCGGAATCCCGAAAAGGAAACTGATCGGCAAATTATTGGGAGAACTGATCTGGATGGATCTCATTGCGCTTGTTGGCGGCGGAGCGGTATTTTTTATCTTTCTGTTTTTATTCAACAGTCTGGTATTGAATCCGTCAGGCCTTTATTTATGTTATTATCATCCCCTGTCACTTATAGGACTGGGGGTCAGTAATATTATCATTATGCTTCCTTTGATCATCACAAGGAGCAGACAGATGCTCAAAGCGGATATCTGCGAATTCTGATGAATAAGGATATCAGTTGTTGTACCCCCTTACAACAACTCCCCACTCAAAAGCTCAGTATAACGGCCGCACAGAGTCTGAAAGGACTTATGTGCGGCCGCTATACTTTTCAGGAAAAGTGTTGTCAGAGGAGATACGGGTATCCGAATAAACGATGAATGATAAACGGGAATTCCGGCAGATCATGTTCCATTGGAAACGGCGTAGAGGTTCAGATCCCAGGCAGGAATATGAGGATGCTGACGAAGATACAGATCATAATCCGGACAAATCCGAAGAAGCAGGAGCGGAAGTTGAAAAAGATCTTCGCTGCGGTGATAGAGCGCCAGATTGAGTTTCGGACGATCCCGTCTTAGTACCATGGCGCCGCCCTGCAGTGCCTGTGCTTCGGCGCCTTCCACATCTGCTTTGATATAGCTGACCGGACGGCGGCGATAGAGTGTATCAATTGCCGTTACGGCAATTGATTGTTTTCCGGTTGTCCGCAGAGAGGAACCTCTTCCCTGAGAGGCATCGAATAATAAGTCGGTGTCTTCCTGCCAGATCCCCATATTAAAAAGCTGAATGTTCCGGAGTGAAGCGGCATATTCCCGAAGTTTCAGAAAGGTCTTGCGATCCGGTTCCAAGGCGGTGATCTGATGATAATGACCGTCTGTGTGGGACAGAAATTCCTCGATGGTGTCGCCCCGATAGGCGCCGAGATCCAGATAATTTTCCTGAGTTCCTAAGCGCAGGATCTTGTCAAATACTTCCTGCTTATCCGAAAAACAGGCAGTAAGACAGGAAAGTTCGCCGCTCAGCTTGAAATTGATGACTTGTGAAAAGACTTTCCGGGACTGACTGTCAGACAAATGTTCATAGACTTCCTGCAGTTCATCAAGATGTGTCTCCATAAACTTCCGGTTAAAAATCTGATCCCCATAGACGGGGACATCGGGACAGCGTACCGTATGACGCCGGGATAATGTCAGAATCTGTTCCATCACGTCTTTACGCTGACTGCCAAAGGCAATCAGAATGACAGGATTTTCCCATTCCTGTTCCATTGACTGCAGGGAACGTACCGGGAATCCACGGAATTGCCGTTCCCGGACGAACCCGTCACTGGCTATGACGCCTTTTACCGGAATGGATAACCGCGCCAATTCATCCATGATCTTATCGGCTCCGTTGCCGGTTCCGTAGATGATGACCGGTCGGGAAGTCTGACGCAGTTCCTGCCAGATATCCTGATCGGTAACGGTTGTTCTGAAATTCATGCTCTCACCCTCTTCAGGCTTATTCTACCATGACCGATCCGATTTTGCAAACCGCTGAAATCCTCAATTATCCTCGTATGACTATTGACAAAAGGAAATAAATCAGGTAAAATAAATCTTGTCTGAGAGCGTTCCGGCGAGAGGAACGCCGGAATGATTTCAAACTGAATATGCGTTTGGTTCCGGTTCCGGAACGGACATATCCGGAGACGTATCGAAGTGGTCATAACGAGAACGACTCGAAATCGTTTGATCGGTGATGAGCCGGTCCGAGGGTTCGAATCCC
>CACYCN010000184.1 GCA_902772895.1 uncultured Ruminococcus sp. | reverse complement strand
TTCCGTATATAATCCTGATGGTCATAATGAAGAGTTTTTGATTATCGACGGTCAACAGCGTCTTACGACAGTATCGCTGCTATTTCTCGCAATGTATAACTTGATTGATAAGGGAATCATTGTGCCAGAAACTGCGAATCTTAAACGACGCATTTTTGAGGAATATCTCGTTGATAAGTATAAGCCGGAAGATACCCGTATCAAACTCAAGCCGGTAAAAAATGACCAGACTGCTTTCGGAAAACTGTTTTTTGATCAAACCGAACATATTCGCGAGTCAAATTTGACTGTAAACTATAACTATTTTTATGACCGAATCCAAAAGCGGGAAATTACCATTGATCAGCTTTACGATGCGATCTGCTGTCTGGAGATCATCAATATCCGGCTGGATATGGACGATAATCCGCAACTCATTTTTGAGAGCTTAAACTCAACCGGTCTTGACCTTAGCGAAGGTGACAAGATCAGAAATTATATTCTGATGGGTTTGCCTTCCAAGGAGCAGGAAGATTATTATGAAAAATACTGGAACAAAATCGAGGTTTGCACGAAATATGATGTCAGTGCTTTCATAAGGGATTACCTGAGTGTTAAGCAACAGACCATTACGCAACAGAAGAAAATCTATACCACCTTTAAGGATTTTGTGCAGCTTGGAAATATCGAGACCAAACAACTGCTTACTGATATGCTGATCTACGCAAAACGCTATCAGATTCTTCTTGAAGGCAATTCCGGCAGTTCAACACTGGATGCGTGTATCGACCGATTGAACCGACTAGAGACAACTGTAACCAGACCGTACTTCCTTGAGGTACTGCGTCTGTATGACGAGAAAAAGCTTTCACTAGTACAGGTTACAGAAATTTTTTTGATTACAGAGAATTACCTGTTCCGCAGAACAATTTGCGACTTGCCGACGAATGCTCTGAATAAAATCTTTCTCATGTTACACAAAGAAATTATCCGGTACGATGGCACAGAGAATAATTATGTCGAGAAACTTAAATATGCGCTGTTATCTAAAAGAGAGCGTGCTCGTTTTCCTGATGATGAGGAGTTTAAGGCCGCATTTGAGGTTCGTCCTGTCTATTTGATGAACAGCAAGAACAAAATATATATTCTTGAACGATTTGAAAATTTTGGAACTTCGGAAGATAAGGATGTGTACCGTCATTGTGATGATGGCACATATTCAATTGAACATATTATGCCTCAAAATCTCACCCCAGTGTGGCAGAAAGAACTGGGTGATGATTACGAGCAGATACATGAGCAATGGCTGCATAGGTTGGCTAATCTGACTTTGACAGCCTATAATTCCAAATACAGCAATAGTTCGTTTACAGAAAAGAAAACAATGCAGAACGGGTTCGATGATAGTGGAATTCGTATGAACACTTGGATTGCAAAGAAGGAAAAGTGGACGCTTGCAGAATTGGAAGAACGCAGCGAATATCTGATGGGTAGGGCAATCACAATCTGGGCAACACCTGTAACAGAATATAAACCGGAAGTAAAGCAACTGGATACTTATACTCTTGAGGATGAGGTTGAGCTAACCGGTCGCTTGATTGCCAAATTTGCCTATAAAAATACAGAACAGCCAGTAACTAGTTGGGTTGATATGTTCCAAAAAGTTATCCAGATTCTTTATGCAGAGGACAAGACAATCATTACAAAGCTTGCTATGTCTGAAGAAGGGAATACTGCGCTTTATTTCAACGTCAATCCGGATGAAACCACAAAATGGATAGAGATAAGCGACGGTATCTATGTGTGGACAAACACTAATACCCAGAGCAAGCTGTCTGTTTTAAGCCGTTTGTTCAAACTGTACGATGAAGACCCGACAGATTTGGTGTTTTACCTACGTGATGAAAATGAAGTAAATGCGGACGAGCCGGGGAGTCGTTATGAACTCCGGAGAAAATACTGGACGTATGCTCTTCCCATTATCCAGAAGGCGCATGGAGAGGACGGTGCTTTCTCAAATGTTAGTCCATCAAGAGAAAATTGGATTAATGGGTTCTTCGGTATCGGTGGATTTTATCTTTGCTGTGTAGCAAACAGTAATGCGGTACGGGTAGAGGTTGTTTTTGGCAAAGGAAATAAGCAGAAAAATAAGGACGCCTTTGATAGCCTTTACACGCATAAAGTCGAAATCGAATCGGCTTTGGGTACCACGTTGCAATGGAATCGCGGAGATGATATTAAATCATCCAAGGTGTTTATTCAATTGAATAATGTTAGCATCGAGAATGAAACAGACTGGCTTCAGATGGCGAACTTTCATGCCGACTGGACAAAAAGATTTTATGATGTGATTGTACCATTTATAATAACAGCGTCATGAAGATTAATAGGTCTATTCATTGTAACGAACTCCTTTTCAGGCTTTTAGGAGGGATCATATAAAAAAACAGGTGATGATATGAAATATATAATTCTCTCCGTGTTGGGGGTCATATTCCTGTTTGGAATCAGCTTTCTGATGACGGGTGTTATCAGTAAAAGGCTGAAAAAGAAACCTTCGCATTTTCTGCAAATTCTGATAAGCGTGCTGGGCTGTCTGGCGCTGTCATTTGTGACAGGATTTGTTTATTGCAGCGTGCATTATTCTGTTCAGGAAGAGGCATTGGAGGTACTCTCCGATCCCACCGGAGCCGTCATTACGATGATTGACGGCGGGTATTTTGTGGACGGTTCGGGGGAGACGGCTGCCCTGATATTTTATCCTGGCGCAAAGGTGGACACTGAGGCGTACCTCCCTTTGATGAAGCAGATTGCCGATAACGGTGTTGACTGTTTTCTCGCTGATATGCCCATGCGCATGGCGATATTTGACAAAAACGCAGCGGATGAATTCATTACAGACTACCACTATGATTGCTTGATGATCGGGGGACACTCCATGGACGGCATGGTGGCAGCCGAATATGCGGCGGAGCATTCTGAGGCGATAGACGGTGTCGTATTACTTGCCGCTTATCCCACGTAAAAGCTGTGTGATTCGACAGGATTGCTTTCTGTCTACGGCACAGAGGATAAAATTCTGGATCGTAAGCAGTATGACGACGCAAAGAAGTATTTTTCTTCCCATTACACCGAAATACCGATTGCCGGAGGGAATCACTCGCAATTCGGCAATTACGGTTTTCAGAACGGCGACGGTGAAGCAAGTATCACAGTGCACGAGCAACAGACACAAACGGCTTTTGGGATAGTGATCTTTTCAAAAGAAATCGGTTGAGATACATTTCTTTTCTTTGTTTAATGCGACGCAAAATTTGGGCTTTGCCAACATCTTGACAAAGCC
>CACYCN010000183.1 GCA_902772895.1 uncultured Ruminococcus sp. | reverse complement strand
TCCTGTGAATCCTGTGAATCCTGTGAATCCTGTCAATCCTGCCGTAAGCCCGTCACAACCGGTTCAGGCAGCATCATTCTCTGATGAAGCGACCGTTCCCATCTATACCCCACGGAATGATGAACCCACGGTTCCCGTTGTCACACCGATCCAGAGTGATCCTACTAAAATCTATACTCCCGTCAGTCAGCAGAACACTGTCATGTATCCGCAGAATCCCCCGATCCCTCCGACCGCTTCCACCCCGGAACCGTCTCCGGAACCGCAGCCGGACATGAGTCAGTCAAACGCGCTGAGTGTTCCGCCGCCTCCTGTCTCTTATTCCTCTCCTGACGGGTATCGTGAACCCGTTAACCAGCCTTACCAGATGCCGCTATATCCCGTTTATTCTTCCCCTCCTCCAAGCCGGCAGCCCCGTCCTGTCTATAACGGTCCCCGTCCGGGATTTCCTCTTTCCGTTGCCGGTCTGATCTGCGGGATTCTGTCCATAATCCTGCCGATCATCAGTGTTCCGCTCTTCGGTACCTGTTATATCGTTGACTATGCCAATTCCTCCGGCGATACCGGTTCCCCCACATTGACATTCTGTATTTCTGTGGGTTGTATCTTGTTAGGCGTCATAGGAATCATTCTCTCTGTCGTAGGCGGCTCCAAAAATACACAGGTCGGTGCCAGACGAGGCGGGATGGCCATTGCCGGAATGATCTGCGATATCATCGGACTGATTATTTCCGTTTTCTGTTTCCTGTGCTTCGGATGTGTCGCCTGTGCCACTTATCAGTTCACGGAAGGCTACCAGAATTATTGGCGGGATTATAATCAGTACTGACAACTCATTCCCACCTGCCTCTCCCGTTTTCTTAACGATCCCATGAAAACCAGCGGCCCTCTTTCTGCCATTCAGAAGACAAATCATCACAGACTGTTTGCCTGATACCGATAACGAACGCTGCTGACCGATCACCGGATCGTATCAATTAAAATTTAAAGGATGAGATCATGTTACCAACTATCAACATTTTCGGGAAAGATATTTCCACCTATACCCTCTGTGCTGCGATAGGTCTTGGTTTCTGCATTTTACTGATCACATTGCTGACCCGTAAACGTAAGGATCTTTATAAACCATCTATGTCTGTTCTCTGTCTGTTTGCCGGATTGGGAATGCTGATCGGCGCTCATATCCTGTATGCCTTTACCAGAACCGACATTATTCGCTATATTTTCGGTCACTGGGAAGACTTTACCCGATCCTGGAACAAGGTTTTTGCAACACTTGGCGAATTATTCGGCGGCATGGTATTCTATGGCGGACTGTTAGGCGCCATTGCCGGAGCGGCGATTTATCTCAAAGCTAAAAAGCTTGAATTTTTCCTGTATGCCGATGTATTGGCACCTGCGATCCCGCTGTTCCATGCCTTCGGACGAATCGGCTGTCTGCTGGGCGGCTGCTGTTACGGAATGGAATCTTCCTTCGGCTTCCACACGACGCCTCATGTAGATGGTGTTGCCGATGTATCCCGTTTTCCGGTACAGCTGGTAGAAGCCTGCGGCAATTTACTGATCTGTCTGGTTCTGAGTTGGCTCAGCCGGAAACCGGTCAAAAAAGGAACCGTTCTGGCCTCCTATTTCGTACTCTATGCCATCCTTCGTTTTACGGACGAGTTTTTCCGTGGCGACATCATCAGGGGCGCATGGTTCGGACTTGCCACCTCACAATGGATCAGTATCATTCTGTTTATCATCGGCGTGATCATGCTGCTGCGCCGGTATGTCTTCAAGGGCAACGAAAAATTTTCCCGTCATCTTCCCATCGGAACCATCCCTGAAGGCTG
This sequence comes from uncultured Ruminococcus sp., assembly GCA_902772895.1. GTDB lineage: Bacteria > Bacillota > Clostridia > Oscillospirales > Acutalibacteraceae > UBA1213. Next base: position 4,282 of record CACYCN010000183.1, on the reverse strand, counting down.
GATCTATCAGCGCTATGCCGGCGCCGTACCGCCGGAGTACCAACACAAACTTACGCCCCAAGCGCTGGCATCTGCCGAAAGACCCCAGCCTGGATCTTCACAGAATTAACACGTCCTTCTCTCCAAGGGCTTCCGGCATGACCCGTCGCCGTGAAAGGATATTCGCAATAAGAACAAGTGAAACAGCCATCCCCCGTGTCTGACGACATCGGGGGATGGCTGCTTTTTAGGAGGAATGTATATGAAGTAAACTTATAAACAAATTATTTTTCCTGTTCAAAGAAGAACAGTTCTTCAAATTTTTTATCCAGCGCAATACACAGCAGAAGCGCTAATTTCGCACTCGGACAAAACTGGTTATTCTCGATAGAGCTGATCGTCTGTCGGGAAACGCCGACCAATTCGGCAAGATCTCCCTGTGAAATTCGTTTTTCCGCACGTGCGACCCGCAGGCGGTTTTGAAATATTATCTCATTCATCCTGCATACACCACAAAAAACATGATACCGCACGCAACGGCTGCCAGACCTGTTACAATTCCTGCCACAAGGTAAAGGGGCTTTTTCAGGTTCTTATACTGGTATAAAAAGGTAGTGCAAAGATAACCTGTGATGATAGAAACATATTCATAAAACGGTTCCCGGTGGAACGCTTTGAATATGCTGAAAACCAAACACAAAATCCCGACAGTCACCGCTCCCATCCCAAAGGACTTATTGAACACACGTTGTTCCCGTTCATCGAGATTATTACGGGACTTACGTTTATTTTGTGCAAGAATTTCTTTTTTATCCATCCGAAAACGCCCTCCGAAGGATTCGATCAGCATCACACAATCCGGAAAGGATTATCCATTCCTTGTGTATCTATATAGTACCATACTCTTTACAATTTGTCAAGTATCCTTGACAATATTTCCTTTATACTTTACATTCTGCCAAAACACTGATAATAACAGGGTTTTTAAGAAGTGCAGAGAGAAAAATTCCCCATATCGGGATAGTGTATGAAAAAACTTTTACTATTATGACAAAAATGTCATTATTGTAGAAATCAGAAACTCCCTGCAGCGAAACCGCCGCAGGGAGCTGAACCGACTGTTCTATTGATTGACGAATGACTTTGCTGTCATTTTGATACACGGAACTCAGGTTCTTATCGCCGAAGCTTAGTCCTTGAAAATATCCTTAACCTTATCAAAGAAGCTGGAACGCTTGGTATAATTGGCGGTTCCGCTGACAGCATCGAACTGTTTCAGAATTTCCTTCTGTTTTGCGGTCAGATTATGCGGCACCTCAATAGTGATACGCACATACTGATCACCTCTGCCACGGGAGTTCAGATGAGGAATACCCTTATCTTTCAGTTTAAAGACATCGCCGGGCTGTGTACCGGGATGTACCTTATAGCTGACCTTACCGTCCAGTGTCGGCACGATCACTTCATGACCCAAAGCCGCCTGAGAGAAAGTAAGGGGAATCTCACACCATACATCGTCACCCTTCCGTTCAAAGAGCGGATGTTTCTTGACATTGACATATACGTGCAGATCACCGGAAGGCCCGCCGTTATAACCGCTGTTGCCATGACCGCCTACATTGAGGATCTGATCCTGACTGATTCCCGGCGGTACGGTAACGGTAACGGTTTTGGACGAACGGATACGTCCGGCGCCCGAACATTTCGGACAGGGTTTTTCAATGATCTTACCCTTACCACGGCATTTATCACAGGTCTGAGAGGTCTGCACGACACCGAAAGGAGTACGTTTCTGAACCATGACCTGACCGGTACCGTTACAGTTCGGACAGCTTTTCAGCTGAGTTCCCTGAGACGCACCCGTACCGCTGCACGCCGTACAACTGTCAACATTCTGATAGGTTACTTCTTTCTTACAGCCCTTTGCAGCTTCTTCAAAAGAAACCGTGACGGATGCTTCGACATCAGAACCACGTCTGGGCGAATTCTGATTTCTCGCCGCTCTGGAACCGCCGAAGCCGCCAAAGAAACTATTGAAAATATCACCGATATCGATATCCTGTCCGAAGGGATTGCCGCCGCCATAGGCAGTCGGACCTGCGCCAAAGTTCGGATCCACTCCGGCAAACCCGAAACGGTCATATCTGGCACGTTTATCCTTATCAGACAATACCTCATAGGCTTCATTGACTTCCTTGAATTTAGCTTCCGCTTCTTTATTCCCCGGATTCAGATCGGGATGGTACTTTTTTGCCTGTTTCCGGTACGCCTTTTTGATTTCATCTTCAGAGGCGCCCTTCGGGACCCCGATCACCTCATAATAATCTCTTTTATCTGCCAATTCCGATCACCCCAAAATTGCCCTTATTCTTCATTTATTGCTGTATTTTCTTCACTCATCAAAAAGCGATATATACTAATAATAATACAAATATTATTATTTTGCAAGTACTATTCAAGAAATTTGATTACTTTTGAACGAGTGAATGGTTTCTGAACCATCCATCAACCGTTTCACTCAAACCTTTTGCGAAGTGCCTCCGCTCTTATGATCGTCCGGGAAAGAAAAACAGTATCGACTAAGGATTGATTCCTTTGCCAAACATCATCAGGAGCGGCAGCCTGCCGCTTACCGGAACGAGGGATATAGTCCCTCGTCAGAGATTCAGGGTTGATAAGTCGTTAAAAAGGGGGAAGCCCATCGAAGAGCTTCCCCTGTTGTTGGTTTAAGGCACGGCAGGATTATTGCCGTTAAAAATCAGTTTTCTTCAACATCTGTATAATCAGCGTTATAAACACCGTTATCACTCTGGGGAGCCTGGTTCTGAGCGGCACCCTGTGCAGCAGCATCCTGATACAGCTTTTCGGATACCGCATACATATCCTTCTGAAGCTCATCCTTGGCATTCTGGATATCATCCATATTATTTCTGGAAAGAGCTGCCTTGACAGTTGCCACCTTATTGGTAAGGTTTTCCTTATCTGCATCAGAAATATGCTCACCGTTCTCGTTGATCAGTTTTTCTACGGCATAGACGAGGTTTTCGGCATCATTTCTTCTGTCAACCTCTTCTCTGCGCTTCTTATCCTCAGCAGCATAAGCTTCTGCATCATGAATTGCCTTATCAATATCATCCTTACTCATATTGGTGTTAGAAGTAATGGTGATATGCTGTTCTCTGCCGGTACCCAGATCCTTAGCGGATACATTCACAATACCGTTAGCATCGATATCAAACGTAACTTCGATCTGCGGAACGCCTCTCATCGCCGGAGCAATACCATCCAGCTTGAACAGACCCAGCTGCTTATTATCTCTTGCAAATTCACGCTCACCCTGCAGAACATTTACCTCAACCTGTGTCTGATTATCCGCAGCGGTAGAGAAAATCTGGCTCTTCTTGGTGGGGATCGTGGTATTTCTCTCGATGATCTTGGTCATAACGCCGCCCTGTGTTTCAACACCCAGGGAAAGCGGCGTAACATCCAGCAGCAGCAGACCCTGAACGTCACCGCCGAGAACACCTGCCTGAATGGCAGCACCGATTGCCACACACTCATCCGGGTTAATACCCTTGAAGGGATCCTTGCCGATCAGACTCTTGACAGCTTCCTGAACAGCAGGAATACGGGATGAACCGCCGACCATCAGAACCTTATCGATCTCTGTAATATTCAGACCGGAATCCTTCAGTGCCTGACGAACAGGACCCATTGTCTTTTCTACCAGATCAGAAGTCAGTTCATTGAACTTAGCTCTGGTCAGAGTATAATCAAGGTGTTTCGGACCGGTAGCGTCAGCGGTAATGAAGGGGATATTGATCTGAGCGGTAGTGATACCGGAGAGTTCGATCTTAGCCTTCTCCGCCTCGTCCTTCAGACGCTGCATAGCGGTCTTATCACCGGAAAGATCAATGCCTGTATCACTCTTGAAGCTCTGAACCAGCCAGTCAATGATCTTCTGGTCAAAGTCATCGCCGCCGAGACGGTTATTACCGGCAGTTGCCAGAACTTCCTGGACACCGTCGCCCATTTCGATAATGGAAACGTCGAAAGTACCGCCGCCGAGGTCATATACCATAACCTTCTGATCATTTTCTTTATCTACACCATAAGAAAGCGCAGCAGCAGTCGGCTCATTGATAATACGTTTTACATCCAGACCTGCAATCTTACCGGCATCTTTGGTTGCCTGACGCTGAGAGTCGGTGAAGTAAGCCGGAACGGTAATAACAGCCTGGGTAACAGGTTCGCCGAGATAAGCTTCCGCATCCTTCTTGAGTTTTGTCAGGATCATTGCGGA
>CACYCN010000182.1 GCA_902772895.1 uncultured Ruminococcus sp. | reverse complement strand
GACAAGGACGGTCTCTTTACCATGACCTATGTCAGAACCAAGAGTGATGATACACAGGAAATCACAACCCACCAGTTTGTAATGTTCTACCAGAACCAGGATGGACTTACCTTTACCGACGGAGACAAAACTTATTATTATCAAAGCACTGACTACAATGAACCATCGGACGAAAAGTATCTTTATACAGACCTGACCCAGTATGTATCGGAGGATGATCAGAGCAAGTCCGACAAACTCAGTACTGAAAAGATGGCTGAAATCGCCAAGAAGGCTCAGGACCTGACCGATGATCTGGCAAAAGCTTTTGAAGACGAAGGCATCAAGGTTACTGTCAACAAGACCACCGGTGAAATGATGCTCGATGCCAATGTTATTTTCGGCGGCGACTCTTCGGAACTGACCGATGAAGGTAAAGCAACTCTCCAGAAGACCATGAAAGCCTATACCAAGACGATCAACAACGATAAATACAAGGGCTTTGTCAGCAAAACCTATGTAGAAGGCCATACCGCTCCGATTGAAGGCAGCACCTATGAAAGCGGACTGCCGCTGTCAAAGGAACGTGCCGAGGTTGTAAAAGCTTACTGTCTGTCCAAAGAATGCGGCGTTGACAGTGCTTATCTCCCGGAACTGGAAAAAACTATGGTAGCCGTAGGCTATTCTAACAGCAGACCGGTCAAGGATGCTGACGGTAATGTCGATCTCGATGCAAGCCGCCGTGTTTCCTTCCGTTACATGGTTAACCTCGATTCCTGATTCACTTCCGGTGATTCCCGTAAAATATTGAAATAGTCTTTCAGGGAGAACTGATCTGTTAAAGAAAAGTTCTCCCTGTTTGTTTCCTTGATGGACAGAAGAAAAACAGGACATAAAAAATCCGACCCCGAGAGGTCGGATTTTTTGTTGGCTCATTCTGACGAATGCAGAACGGAAAAGAACAAATTGTCATTCACCATTCCTGTTCTTTTGTCAGATCAGTTTTTCTTTTTCTTCGGGACAAGAACAACAGCTACTGCTGCGCCGGTCAGAAGAACAAATAAGATCACAAGCAGCGGACTGCTATCACCGGTCAGAATCGGGTTAGAAGGCTGGGGCTGTCCGGGATTGCTTGTCGGAGGAGCGCTGACAGGTCTCTTTCCGCCTGACTGTTCCTGACTGGATTCACCCTTGCTGGATTCATCCTTGCTGGACTGTTCCTGACTGGATTCAACCTCACTGGACTCATCCTTACTGGACTGTTCCTGGCTGGACTGATCCACACTGGATTCCTCGTCTTTACGCTGATTTTCACGTGACAAACGCATAAAGCCATATGTATTATGGTTCACACGGGAACGTCCGAGAGCATCAAGCGCATAATCTTCTGCCGGGAAATCGGTTTTGATTTGTGTATCGGTGTATTCATCAGACACTTTGATAACCAGGGTATCATTGTCTGCGTCGATACGATAATCAACCTCATGGATGGGCTGTGCCAGGTAGAACAGATATCCATCCATTGTATAATCATCAGTCTCTTCCAGCAGAAAACCCTCGTCTTCGGAGAGGACATACAGATCTTCCATGCCAAGACCCTTTTCACAATAATAGGTCTTGACATCATCACCGATGCGTTCAAACGAACAGGCATAGGCAGTGATATTTCCTGTGGGCGAATAAGACTGCAGATCCTTTTCTGATGGAATATCATAGCCGAATTCTTCACTCTCCGGAATGTAGGAAGAGAAGTCACATCCGAGAAGGAATGTTTCACCAAGAGAAGAAATTGTTTTTGACTGATTCATTGTAAAGGTAGAGTTAACCATTCTCAGCGTACTGTCCGTATTGCCGATAATGGCAGCTGTCGTTTCCGCATGATTGAGGAAAAGTGAATTCAGAATAGCCGCATCCGCACCGTTGGTCAGACTGATATCAGAAATATCATGACCGTCATTGCTATAGAAAGTAGAATTCTTGATCAAAAGCTTTCCGCCGTCACTGTAGATCGCGCCGCTGACACCGTTTGTCAGACTCTGAGCAGTTAATACAGAATCCAAAGAAACGCTGCCGCCATCATTATGAATCACAGCGCCGTCAGTATCTTCACAATCCGCAGTCAACTTCATATTCTTCAGATAGAGAGAACCGTTTTTGCCGACATTGAACATAGAAGCGGTTTCCTTACCTTCACGTTCACCATACATAGGACCAAAATAGACCCACGCTCCAAGAGGATAGTCAGTGGTTTCATCGGGATCTTCAAAAGTACCGTCAATACGGACTGTACTGTAGATCGGCATACCGGCTGTGCAGGATACCATTGCCGGAGAGAGATAATAGTCCTCAGAAATGATATACTCACCGGTCTCTTCATCATAGATGGCTTCATAAATTTCCTGGGGCTGGAATGTGATCACTTCATCCGTAAAGCCCTGTTCCTGATAATAGCGAACGGCTTCATAGAGAGACGTATAACCGTCGGCAGGATCGTCCTCATCCATGAACTCATAGATATTGACAACCAGACTGTTTTCTTCACGGAAACGAAGAATACCAACCGGCTGTGAAACAAACATTCCGTTCGGCATAACATACATCTCTACTGTCACAATGACTCGTCCCTGGAAAGGTGCCTCCATCCAGGAATCAATCGTCAGAGGAGCGGATTCTTCACCGGGTTTCAGGGTAATCGACTGGTAATTGACCATATCGGCAGACTGGAATTGACCTTCACTATCCTTGTACTGACCATAAACCTGATACCGGATCTCACTTTCACCATAATTTTCACTGGAAAGATTCTTGATGGTAAAGGTGATTTTCTCACCGTTTGCCATATGGGTATCGCCTCTTTCCAGAAGTGTATAGTCGATAGTTTGGAAATCGTCAACCGGAACGATCTGATACAGTTCATATTTCAGTTCGTAGACATCGGAGGAAACAAGAAGATGATAGCCTTCTTCCATTTCAGCCACTAAAATAAACTTTACCTGATGACCATTCTTAAAGACATAACCTTTTTCAGGCAATGACGATAAATAGGCGAATCCCTCATCGTCAGATTCACTGTCTTCATCCCAATAATCATAGATGGCGCTTTTATCACAGCGTATCAGATCTGACCACTTACCGTCACTATCGCAATAGGAGGCAAACAGCGCATAACCGGAAGCCTGAATGTTCTCAAAGCCGGTATATGTCATCGGTACTTCCGTAAAATCAGTAACATCTTCAAAGCTTCTGCTGTCGGGTACAATCTTCAGATTATCGATCTCAAAACTTTTTGTCACAACAGTAAATGCATAGGAATATGTATTATTGATATAGTATGCTTCACTGATAACATGATCCGGATTGACTGTAAACTCTGCGGTATACTTACCGACAGAAAGACCACTGACTTCAATTGAGTCATCTGTTTCCAGATTATGATAGAAATTGGGATACTGTTCATAATTCAGAACACTGTCCAGATCCTCAACAATGTTGCCGTATTCATCTTTGATCCGCAAACTGACAGTAATTTCACTGTCTTCACAATCCACAG
>CACYCN010000181.1 GCA_902772895.1 uncultured Ruminococcus sp. | reverse complement strand
TGACAGTAGCGACTGCAAATTCAAAAGCAGTCGCTACTGTCATCAGTGACAACACATTGATCGATATATGTATCGACAGATATATATTACTTAGACGCACGAACCCTTCGACAGATAAATCCCTTAGACGCACGAACCCTTCGACAGATAAACCCCTTAGACGTACGAACCCTAACGAAAGACTTGTGATTGATAAACTACCCGACCGGTCAATACTCACGTTTCCGAGAATCAGGCAGATCAATGTTGTCAGAACCGGGGGACACGGAAGGAGGAGATAACCATAGGAGTAAGCAAAGCGCAGCGAGCGGATTGCGAACACGCAGGACTTTGGGGAATTGCAACTTTATCGTTAGAAATTTCAGTATTTAGTGGAATAATCAGGGATTTTTGGGGAGTATTCAGAAAATTTGCAAGTTTTCAAAAAAAAATTGCAAAAAGCCCTTGACAAAAAAATGACGAAGTAGTATACTACAACCATCGGATACAACAACGGCGTTGTAAGCAATGGAGCTTACAGCGTCGTTTTGTTTTACGGTATAAAAAAGGAATGACAGGAGAGATTCTCATGGCAAATGTAACAGAGCTTTTTGGAAGCATGGTATTTAATGACCGCAAGATGCAGGAACGCCTGCCCCGAACAACCTATAAAGCATTGAAGAAAACCATCAAGAACGGAGAGCCGCTGGATATCAGCGTTGCGAATGCCGTAGCCAATGCAATGAAGGAATGGGCTGTTGAGATGGGATGCACTCACTATACCCACTGGTTCCAGCCGATGACAGGCGTGACCGCCGAAAAGCATGACAGCTTCATTTATCCGGCAGAAGACGGACAGATCATTATGGAATTTTCTGGTAAAGAGCTGATCAAAGGGGAGCCGGACGCTTCCAGTTTTCCTTCAGGCGGCATCCGTGCCACCTTCGAAGCAAGAGGTTATACAACATGGGATCCTACCTCTCCCGCCTTTATCAGAGATAAAACCCTTTATATTCCGACAGCGTTCTGTTCCTATACCGGAGAGGTACTGGATAAGAAAACACCGCTGCTGCGTTCCATGGAAAAACTCAGCAGTGTGGCAGTCAAGGTACTGCAGCTTCTGGGGAAAGAAGACGTTACGAGAGTTACCACAACCGTAGGTCCGGAACAGGAATACTTCCTCATTGATAAAGAAGCATATGATCAGCGACCCGACCTGATTTTCACCGGGCGAACCCTGTTTGGCGCACCGGCTCCGAAGGGGCAGGAACTGGAAGATCATTATTTTGGTTCTATCAAGACCAGAATCGCCGCCTATATGAACGATCTGGACGAGGAACTCTGGAAACTGGGCGTTATGGCAAAGACGAAGCATAATGAAGTTGCTCCTTCCCAGCATGAACTCGCGCCTATTTTTGAAACCTCTAATATCGCAACCGATCACAATGAACTGACGATGGAAGTCATGAAGAAGACAGCCGAAAAACATGGACTGGTCTGTCTGTTACATGAAAAGCCCTTTGCCGGCGTAAACGGTTCCGGAAAACATAATAACTGGTCTGTTTCCACCAATACCGGCGAGAACTTGCTGGATCCCGGCAAGAATCCGGAAGATAACCTGCAGTTCCAGCTGTTTCTGGCAGCTATTGTCAAGGCGGTTCACGAATATCAGGATCTGCTCAGACTGACGGTAGCTTCTGCGGGTAACGATCATCGTCTCGGCGCAAACGAAGCACCTCCGGCGATCATTTCCATGTATCTGGGCGATGATCTGGGAGCGCTGGTAGAATCCATCGTCAACGGCACGGAATACCGTACACACGGTAAGACGGATATGCTTACCGGTGTTGACGTTCTTCCCGACTTCAAGAAGGATACTTCGGACCGTAACCGTACTTCACCGTTTGCCTTTACCGGCAATAAATTCGAATTCCGCGCACTGGGTTCTTCACTGAACATCGGATGCCCGAACTATATGCTCAATACCATGGTAGCCGAAGAGCTGTCCGAGTTCTATGAAGAACTGAAAGACGCCGACGATCTGGATGCTGCCATCAGAGCGCTGGTAAAAAAGACCTTCACCGAACACCAGAATATTATCTTTAACGGCGATAACTATTCAGAAGAATGGGTCAAGGAAGCTGAAAAGAGAGGTCTGTGTAATTTCCGTTCATTGCCTGATGCAATGGAGCATTATGTAGACCGGAAGAACATTAACCTCTTTGTCAAGAACGGTATCCTGACAGAAGCAGAGATTCGTGCCCGTTATGAGATCGAACTGGAATTCTATAATAAACAACTGCGGATTGAAGCGCTGACAATGGTTGATATGGCAGAAAAGAATATTACTCCTGCGGTGATCGCCTTTATCAATCAGCTTTCGGATGCCGCACTTGCCAAGAAATCACTTTCATCTTCTTACTCCGTTTATGCAGAGACAACACTCATTGAGGAACTTTCTGCGAAACTGGAAGCCTTTGTCAAAAAGACAGCGGCTCTCAAGACGGCGGTTCAGAATGCCGCGCAGTATAAAAATGATAATCTTGCCACTGCCAAGTATTACCGTGAAACGGTATTTACTCTGATGGAAGAACTCAGAGCAATCGGTGATGCGATGGAACAGAAGACAGCCGCTTCCTATTGGCCGTATCCTTCTTATGGCGAGATCCTGTTCGGCGTATAATTCCGGACGATCCGACAACTGACAAGTTTGACAATCAAATCATTACGATCAACACAATGGCGTGTATGCTTCCTCCCTGACGGGAAGAAGGTACACGCCGTTTTTTATTAAGGATGTGATATTATGGATGCTAACTTACACACTATTCTCACACAAGCGGTAGATCAGGCCAATGCTTTTACCATTGGAATCTGGTATCTGATCGGTGCGGCGCTGGTATTCTTCATGCAATGCGGATTTGCCATGGTAGAAACCGGTTTTACAAGAGCAAAGAATGCCGGTAACATTATCATGAAAAACCTGATGGATTTCTGTATCGGAACCGTCATGTTTATTTTCCTGGGTTTTGGTCTGATGATGTCAGAGGACTATCTCTTCGGACTGATCGGTGTACCGAACCTGAATATCTTTACGGACTTTAATAATTTCCCCTGGTCATCTTTCGTTTTCAACCTGGTATTCTGTGCTACCGCGGCTACTATCGTATCGGGCGCCATGGCAGAACGTACCAAATTTATTTCCTATTGTATTTACAGCGGACTGATCAGTCTGGTTGTTTATCCCATCGAAGCCGGATGGGTCTGGAATGAACAGGGCTGGCTGGCACAGTTAGGTTTTGTAGATTTTGCCGGTTCCGCCTGCATTCATACCGTCGGCGGTATCTCCGCTCTCATCGGCGCGGCTATCGTGGGTCCCCGTATCGGCAAGTACACCAAAGAAGGCAAACCCCGTGCGATTCCCGGTCATAGCCTGACACTGGGTGCTTTAGGCGTCTTTATTCTGTGGTTCGGCTGGTATGGTTTCAACGGCGCCGCCGCTACCGACCTGACACAGCTGGCACAGATCTTTGCCACTACCACCGTTGCTCCTGCCATCGCTACCTGCGCTACCATGATCTACACATGGATCAAGAACGGCAAGCCCGATGTATCCATGTCTCTGAACGGTTCTCTGGCAGGTCTGGTTGCCATCACTGCCGGATGTCATACGGTTGATATCCTGGGTTCTCTGATCATCGGTATTGTTGCCGGCATCCTCGTAGTTCTTGGTGTTGAATTCGTTGACCGTGTCCTGAAAGTCGATGACCCGGTAGGCGCCGTAGCCGTTCATATGTGCAACGGTATCTGGGGTACCCTGGCAGTCGGTATTTTCTCGAAGGATGAAGCAACTTTAGGTCTGCTTTATGGCGGCGGCTTCACACAGTTAGGCAAACAGGCTCTTGGTATTCTCTGCATCGGTCTCTATACTGCGGTAATCATGTCTGTCGTATTCCTGGTACTGAAGAAAACCATCGGACTGCGTGCCTCGAAGGAAGAAGAAGTCAGAGGTCTCGACCTCACCGAACATGGTCTGGCAAGTTCTTATGCAGACTTCATGCAGGTACCGCAGGTTCTGACCGGCAAGACTACAGAAACCGGTACCGTTCCTCCGGAAAAGGCTGTGGAAGTCACTCTGATGACACCTGTCGAAAAGACGGCCAACCCCGATCGTCCGAAGCTGACAAATATCAGCATCGTTACCAAACAGAGCAAGTTTACCGAACTGAACACTGCCCTGTCCGAAATCGGCATTACCGGTATGACCGTAACGCAGGTTCTTGGATGCGGCGTACAGAAGGGCAAGTCCGAATATTATCGTGGTGTTGAGGTTGAAATGAATCTCCTGCCGAAGATCCGCATTGACATTGTTGTCAGCAAGGTTCCCGTACAGAAGGTCATCGATACCGCTGTCAAGGCACTCTACACCGGCCATATCGGCGACGGCAAGATCTTCCTCTATGACGTAGAAGATGTTGTCAAGGTCAGAACCGGCAAAACCGGCTATGATGCCCTCCAGGATGAACCATAATCCTGCTTATCTCTTTTACCTCGCTTATCACTCTTTTTGAATAT
>CACYCN010000180.1 GCA_902772895.1 uncultured Ruminococcus sp. | reverse complement strand
GCTGACGGATATTGGTCTTGAGTTTGGTCGCAATATATTCGATGACGTCATTCGGCAGATTCATCTCCAGCAGTTCCGCTTTTCTTTTGATGATCGCAATTCGGGTTTCAAAATCCGGCGGCTGGATATCTGCGATCAGTCCCCATTCAAACCGGCTGCGCAGTCTGTCTTCCAGGGTTTTGATGTCTTTCGGCGGACGGTCAGATGTCAGTACGATCTGACTGTTTGCTTCGTGCAGGGTATTAAAGGTATGGAAGAATTCTTCCTGTGTACTTTCCTTGCCGCCGATGAACTGGATATCGTCCACTAACAGGACGTCGGATTTGCGGTATTTCTGACGGAACTCGTTTGTTGTATTCATCCGGATGGCTTCGATGATCTCGTTCGTGAAATCTTCGCCTTTGACATATATGATCTTTTTGTCGGGATTTGCCTTGGCAATTTCATTTTTGATGGCGTGCAGCAGATGGGTTTTTCCTAATCCGGAATTGCCGTAGATGAACAGGGGGTTATAGGCTTTTCCGGGATTCGTGGAAACCGCCAGTGATGCCGCATGGGCAAATTTGTTGGATGAACCGACAATGAAGGTATCAAAGGTGAATTCATAGTCGGCATCGATGATGCTTTCATTGAGTTCCTGTTCCTTGGTGATGACTTCATCGGGAATCGTGAAGCAGATTTCGATTCCTTCTCCGAATACACTCTTCACTGCGTCATTCAGCAGCTGCATATAGCCTCTGATCAGGGTCTGGCGATGGAAATCTCCCGGTACCATCAGGATGGCTTTTCCTTGTTCAAAGTCAAGATTGATTGGCTCAATTTTACTGATCCATGTTTTGTAAGCCACATCTGTGATTCTTTGTTTGCAGTAATCGCAGATAATGTCCCAAGCTTCGTTAAATGAATCCATGTTTTTTCAATTCCTCCTAATATATGACCGTATCTTACCGTTTCCGGATCTTTCCTTTCTTCCGGAACATCAGCAACCTCACTTCTGGTCTGTTCTTCACGGGAGGTTTTTTGGGTCCATAACCCACTATCCCGCAAAAACACTTATACGATTTTAATTATAACACATTCTTTTTCATATTTCAAATAGTTTTTAACATTCTTTCCCCCATGTGGACTATTGTGTGAAGTTTTTGTTCCGGTTGTCCGGAATTTTTCCTTGAGAATGTATGGTTGAAATGGTATTGAGAAATTAATCATTTCAAACATCACAAAAAAGAGTAACTGATTTGTAAAAAAGAAAAGATAAAAATCAGCTTTTTTAGGAAGGGGGTTCGGGGGATAACCCTTTTTTCACTTGAAAAAAGGGTTTCCACCGAGAAAATATCGGACAAAATTGATTTCCCTGGGGAGAGTATAAATACTATTGAAATTATCGGTATAATATTGTATGATATAGGAAAGAAAACGGAAGGTATCTTACCGATAATTTCCATTGACAGGAGGCGTTATATGATGGAAGAGAATAAACAGCTGCATTCGGATCGTAAACTTATTTTGATTTCAGTGATTATCTTATTGCTGGTTGTCGCTGCGGTAGTTACCGTCTTATTTCTGGTGAAGCCGGGGGAGGGCCGTCAACAGGAAAGTTCCTTCTCGTCCGGTCAGATGCAAAAGGCTTATCAGGAAGTCCGGATTGACGGTCAGACATATTATCAGTTACTGTCCGGTGAAGCCTGGAGCGGTGATTATTATCAGACCGATTTTGATACAGCAGAAGCGGTTGAATATCATCATGAAGTGGTTTCTTTTTCAGGATATCGTGAGATTTGTCAGGAAATTGATTCTGTCAGAATGGATACGAATCCGAATCAGAATCCGGCATATCGGGATCGGGATTCCAATTATATTATCCTGAGTTATGCCAACGGATACAGTAATTGTTATATGACGCTGATCGACTGTGTGGAATCCCAAAACGGGATTATCCTCTATGGTAATGAAGAATCCAACGGTGTTATGGCGTCCGGTACCGGATATCTGATCGTGATTCCGACGAAAATGCCCGTCGGTACGACTGTCGAATACCGGGAATGTTATACGAATGAAGAACTGGAAATGATCAGAAAGTTCGGAACACCTTATGATCCCTATAACATTACCATTGATAAACCGGTTATTTATTGTTATCCCTCCGAGGAAACGGAAATTTCCGTGAAACTGCTCCGCCCGGATCTGCTGACCTGTTTCTATCCTGCCTATCAGGACGGTTGGAAGGTTCTGGCTCAGCCTGACGGAACGCTGACGGATCCCGTTTCCGGTAAAAATTATTATGCGCTGTATTATGAAAGTAAACCGGTTGAACCATTTACCATGCAGGAGGAGGGATTTCTTGTCAGGGGAGAAGAGGCTGCCGCTTTTCTGGAGGAAAAACTGGCGGTTCTGGGACTGAACGAAAAAGAATCGGAAGAATTTATTATCTATTGGCTGCCCCGGCTGGAAGTTAATGAATATAATTATATCCGGTTTGCGTCTCCGGAGGAAATTGAAAGAAATATGCCGCTGGAGATCGAGCCTGCTCCGGATACGACGATCCGTATCTGGATGACGTTCAAGGGACTGGATGCCCCTGTCAGTCTTACGGAACAACACCTTGATCCGGTTCAAAGAAACGGCTTTGCCGTCGTGGAATGGGGCGGCTCTGAAATAAAATAAGAGCGGTTTTCACTTTTTGACTGTCGTTTTTGTCTCACAGCCGTTTCGTTTGATAAAAATTCAGGATTTTTAATTTTTTTGTTGACAGACGGCGGTGTTTTGGTTTATAATTCTACAGTGCAAGGTTCTATCTTGATAGTTTATGGGGTACATTATGTACTTGCCGAAAGGAGGAATTTCTGATGCTGAGAACTTATCAGCCTAAAAAGCTTCACAGAAAGAAGGAGCACGGCTTCAGAAAGAGAATGTCAACATCTAACGGTCGTAAGGTTCTTGCTCGCAGAAGAGCAAAGGGAAGAAAAAGACTTTCTTATTGATTTGTGAATATGCGGACGGTCAATCGTTCATTTCAGCTTTTGGAGAATGATCATTTTGAGTGACATCATCACTTTAAAAGAAAACAGGGATTTTCGCCGACTCTATGCCAAGGGTCGGTCCTATCCTTCCGCTTTGCTGGTGACTTATGTCATGCGCAATCGCTGCGGAGGTGTCAGGATCGGCATTACTACCGGTAAAAAAGTCGGTAAGGCCGTCTTGCGCAACAGATCACGCAGGATTATCCGGGAAGCTTTCCGGGAGTTGTGCGGCGATGTCAGAAACGGATATGATCTCGTTTTTGTCGCCAGAAGCAAAACTCCTTTTGTCAAAAGCTATGATGTTCTGCAGGCAATGAGAAAAGAGCTGAAGGATGCGGGTGTTTTAAAATGAAGCGCCCGCTTATTTGGCTTATTCGGTTTTATCAGAAGTATATCTCTTCAAGAACGCCGCCGTGCTGTAAGTATTATCCTGTCTGTTCCGTCTATGGGATTCAGGCAATCAGCCGTTTCGGCGCTTTTCGCGGGACTTTGATGACCGTCTGGCGTATCCTGCGCTGTAACCCCTTTTCCAGAGGAGGTTATGACCCTGTTCCGGAAAAGTCCCGTCAATTGAAACCCCCTAAGAAAATTTATTATAAACAGGATAAACAGGGAAAAAGAAAAGATTCGTGATTTCATGTTGCTATGGTTTTGATGTATAAATTTGAAATCAATCTGTATATTTATACAGCATATAATATAGGATGAATCTATGATTTGATTATATCGCTTTGACGTTTTTTCGTCAGACGAAGGGAATGATAATGAGTTAATGTTAGATCTTTTTAATCTGATAGGAAGTCTGTTCGGATATATTCTGTTTGCGGCTTTCTTCGTAGTCAAGAATTTCGGTATCTCCATCATCTTGTTCACTCTTATTGTCAAACTGCTGCTGCTGCCGTTCTCCGTGAAACAGCAGAAATCAATGGCCGCTAATGCCCGTTTCCAGAAAAAACAGCGTGAAATTATGGAGCGTTACGGCAATGACAGAATGAGAGCACAACAGGAAGTTCAGAAACTGATGGTCAAAGAAAACGTCAGCGCAACCGCCGGATGTCTTCCTATGATCGCTCCGATGTTCGTTATGCTCGGCGTGTATTATTCTGTTATCAATCCGCTTACCAATACCCTGCATATCGCTGCGGATAAGGTGAATACCGCTTTGAATGCCCTGACTGCCATCCCCGGTATGGGTACTACCATGGGAGGAAACTATGGTCAGATCTATCTGTTAAAATACTTTGGCGTTCTGCAGAATCATCTGACGGATGCCGGTAGCGGTGCCCAGCTTTTTTCTAATACGGAAGCCGCTACTATTAATGATTTTGCCAACGGCTTTAATTTCCTTGGTTGGGATCTGCTCGCTTCTCCGAATGCCAGTTCTTTTGCTTCCCTGATGTGGCTGATTCCTGTATTCTGTTTTATTACTTCTGTCGGAAGTATGATCGTGATGCAGAAAATGAACGGTACACCTATCAAGGGCTGTATGTTTGTTTTCATTTTCGCAATGCCTTTATTCTCTGCCTGGATCGCCTTTAATGTCCCCGGTGCCGTCGGTTTCTACTGGATCGCCTCCACCGTGTTGGGATTTGTACAATCTCTGCTCCTGAATATTTTCTATAATGCCAGTATTATTGAAGCCCGGACAGAAGCGCATCGGATTGTCCTGCGTAGACAACAGGAAGCCGAAGTGGCTTATATCGATGTCCCGGATTACGTAGCGCCCTCTCAGATTGGTAAAAATAAAGCCGAAAACAGTGAAATTTATCCGAAAAAGAAAAATCCGAAATCAAAGAAAAACAGGAAATCGTAAAATTGGGGGAAGAAACACATGATTCGTGAAATCACAGTGACAGCAGATTCTATCGAAGAAGCACAAGCAAAAATCTGTGCCGAATTAGGCACCGGTCTGCAAGAAACAACTTTTGAAATCTTACAACAGCCCGAAAAAAAGAAGTTCGGATTATTTGGCGGTAACCCTGCTAAGGTGAGAGGCTTTATCGAAGTGACACCGCTGGAATGCGCTAAGGCTTATCTTAAGGATATCCTTGAAAAAATGGGTGTTACAGATGTTCAGATGACCACCGAAGAAACAGAAGGCGGCGCTGTTATCAATATTGATGGGGAAAATGTCGGCTTTATCATCGGTCATCGCGGCGAAACATTGGATGCTTTGCAGTATCTGGCCGGTCTTGTGGCTAATCATGTTGATGAGAATTACTTCCGTATTTCTATCAATATCGGTAATTATCGTGAAAAACGTGAGAAAACACTGGAAATCCTTGGCAGAAAGCTGGCTTTCAAAGCGCTGAAAACCGGCGCTAAAACCTCTCTGGAACCGATGAATCCGTATGAACGCCGGATTATTCATACCGCTGTCCAGAAGGTCAGAGGCGCAATTTCCTGGAGTGAAGGCGAAAATTTACAGCGTCATGTTGTGATCGGTCCTGATCCGGAGTATAAACAGTCCTATCATCGCGGCGGCGGTTATAACAGAAGAAATAACCGTTCCGGTAACTTCAATAAGGACGGTTCCTATAACCGTAAACCTCGTACAACCGGTTATCAGTATCGTAAGTATTCGGAGGATGAAAGCCATCCCCAGGATAGTATGTTCAGTACTTTTGAGGATGACAGCAGTGCGGCAAGCGTAAGAGCCAGCATCAATGAACGTCCGGATACCTCCCTGTATGGTCGTATTGAAATCAAAAAGTCTGACGAACCGCTTTCATAAGAGTAATTTTAAAGTCCTGTCTGATGTATCTCAGACAGGACTTTTTGTATATTTATACAGATTTTATTCTCACGATAATCAGTTGAATTTTTTCTTTCCTTTTGTGTGCTGATTGAAACAGGGAGGACGATGCTCTGAAAGCATTATCCCCCCTGTTATTGTTTGCGATAGGGGAGAGGTCAACAGTAAATGGTCGGATGAACTAATTTTGTTTTGCTTGTAAAGTTTTCCACCAATTCCGGGTGAAATGTTGAAAGTAAAACGGTTTACCCTGTAAAGTTCATTCCGCTTTCCGTTTTTCTTTCAACAGGAATCGGACTTGTTATTTTACCGTTTTTTTCTTTCCTTTATAGACTGTGGGGAATTTCTGTCTTTCAGGCAATCAGATGATCGGATCGAGAGGAGTGTTTCGGAACCCGGACAACGTATTCAATGCAGTCTTCATTCTCGGAGCGCATTGCCATGACCGGTAAGCCGACGGCACTCATTGTCTCAATGACTTTCTTGATGGTGTTTTCAAAGATCCTCATGTCTTTGATCACCGCTTTTCTGCGCTGGTGCTGACGCTTTTCATAAGAGGTCTTTTTTAAGTAGGTGTCAACGTATTGCTCCGTCTGGGAGACATTTAAACTGTTTTCCAGTACTTCGCTCAGGAGATACCGTCTTTCAATCCGGTCTTTCACTTTTAACAGCGCCTTTGCGTGTCGTTCTGTCAGGTGTCCTTTGATCATCAGGTCTTTCTCTTCTTCAGTCAAAGCTAATACATCCAGCTTATTGATAATAGCTGCCTGCTGCTTGCCAAGCTGAAATGCCGTTTCGTTTTGACTGAGATGCCCGACTCCCATGACGGAGGTGATACCCTGCGCTTCTTCAAAAAAGTTTAGATCCGTGCGCTGCATATTCTCCGCCAGGGAATACAGCCCTGCCTGTTGGTCCGTGCATGTTATGACCAGACACGGTACTTTCTTCATGCCACACATCGCTCCTGCCCGGAGCCTTCGTTCACCGGCAATCAGTTCATATTCGATCGGGCTGACTTTCCGGACCATTAAGGGCTGTAAAATCCCGTGATTCTGAATACTTAATGCTAATTCTTTCAGGTTTTCACGATTATAATTCCTGCGGGCCTGTGTCCGGCTTGGTCTGATCTGGACGATGGGAATGTCAATGATTCTTCTTGATCTTCTGATACGCAACAGCATAAATGTCTCTCCTTTCTTTTTCTCTATCTTATCACTAAGTTTGTTATTTTTTTGTCGTAGTCTGTATGAATCATTCAATAATTTTACGGGAAAGGAAACAACTGTTTTTTTCCTTAACAATTTGCCCGATCATTGTTGAAACAATGACCGGGCTTGGGGATTCATGATTCTGCTCTGCATGGAATATGACAGATTTTTAGTGATATCAACTTCTTCTCCGATAGCAAATTGTTGCGGATCAGTGGTGTCAGTTTATGATGGGATTTTTATTGATTTTTACGCCGCGTCGTGGATAGTTTTTCGGAGTAGGGGAGACCTTTCGGATTTCCGCTAAAAGACGTTCACTGTGATCGGGAAGCTGTAATGTCTGAATCGTTCCGAGCTGTCCGCCTAACTGACGGATCGCTTTGTCAGCATCCTTTAATTCCTGAGCACCGTCTGCGCCTTTCATAACAATAAAGCGTCCCCCGACTCTGACATAAGGCATACAGTATTCGCAGAGTGCCGGCAGATAGGCGACCGCACGGGATACCACAATATCAAACTGATCCCGGTATGCCGGATCGTTTCCGTATTCTTCGGCACGGGCATGAATGAGTGCAGCCTGCAGGGATAAGGTCTGACATACGGCATCTAAAAAAATCAGGCGTTTATTCAGACTGTCCAGCAGCGTTAAGTTGAGATCCGGCCGCATGATCTTTAACGGAATACCAGGAAATCCTGCGCCTGTACCGATATCAATCAGTTTTGCGTTCTGCGGAATATCAAAGCATTTCAGAATCGTCAGGCTGTCAATAAAATGCTTGACCGCGACTTCTTCCGGTTCCGTAATGGCGGTAAGATTCATTTTCTCGTTCCACTCCCGCAGCAGTCCCGCATATACCGTAAAAGAATGAATCTGTTCTTCTGTCAGAGATACGGTGTTTTCTTCGCACCATTTCATGAGTATTTTCCGGATCATGTTGTTTCCTCCGTATTCTTTCTCAGCGACGCCAGATAAATTACCAGAACGGAAATGTCCGCCGGACTGACACCGGAAATTCTGCTTGCCTGGCCTATATTTTCCGGACGGACCTTATTCAGTTTTTCTCTTGCTTCCAGCCGCAGACCATCGATCGTTGCATAATCCAGATCGGCAGGAAGAAGTTTTTTCTCTAATTTCCGTACCTGTTCTACAATCATCAGCTGACGCTTGATATACCCTTCATATTTGATTTCCACTTCTACCTGTTCCAGAACATTCGGCTGGATCTCAGGACGGGTGGTATCGACCGGCTGAAGTTTGTCATAGTTTAATTCCGGCCGTTTCAAAAGATCAATCAGACGGATACCGGTAGTAATAACAGAGGTATTGTTTTCTGTCAAGATACGGTTGACTTCCTCTGACGGTGAAATGACGGTTCTGGTAATCCGTTCTTTTTCGGCGTTGATCTGTCCGAGTTTCTGACAGAAGCGTTCCCATTTCTGATCGCTGACAAGACCGGCTTTGCGTCCGATAGGAGTCAGTCTGACATCGGCATTGTCCTGCCGCAGGATCAGACGGTACTCACTGCGGGAAGTCATCATCCGATAGGGATCATTGCATCCCTTCGTGACAAGGTCATCGATCAGGGTACCGATATAGGAACTGGCACGGTCAAGAATCATCGGTTCCTTTCCCTGAATCTTCAGCGCTGCATTGACACCGGCAACCAGTCCCTGTGCCGCCGCTTCCTCATAACCGGAACTGCCGTTGAATTGTCCGGCACCGTATAGTCCAGGAAATTCATTGAATTCCAGTGTGCTGTTCATCTGAATCGGGTC
Source organism: uncultured Ruminococcus sp. (assembly GCA_902772895.1). Taxonomy (GTDB): domain Bacteria; phylum Bacillota; class Clostridia; order Oscillospirales; family Acutalibacteraceae; genus UBA1213. The sequence goes on along the minus strand of CACYCN010000180.1, from coordinate 744 downwards.
CGCACAGTCATATTCGATGGCATATGCCGGACGCATTACCACACAATGTTCCAGTCCTTTTATGGAATGATAGAACTGAATCTGTACATCCTCCGGCAGGGAAGAGGACATTCCCTGCAGATACATTTCCTCTGTGCCAAGTCCGCATGGTTCGATAAAAAGCTGATGACGCTGCTTATCGGCAAAGCGTACGATCTTATCTTCAATACTCGGACAATATCTCGGTCCGATTCCTTCAATTTTACCGCTGTACATCGGGGAACGGTGAATATTATCAAGAATAATCTGTTTGGTGGTTTCGTTCGTCCAGCTGATATGACATTTGACCTGGTTTGCTCCGGGAATATCCGTTTCGTAAGAGAAGGGAACGACCGGATCATCTCCGCATTGTTCTTCCAGATCGGAAAAATCAATGCTTGACTTCAATACACGGGCAGGGGTTCCGGTTTTGAAACGACGGAGCCGCATTCCTAATTTTTCGAGCGAATCCGGCAGGAATTTTGCCGGGAACAAACCGTCCGGTCCGCTTTCATAGGAAACATCTCCTACATAGATTCTGCCGCCCAGAAAAGTACCGGTAGCTAAGATGACAGCCTTTGCTTTATACTGCGCTTCCAGCCTTGTGGTCAGCAGCCAGTTACCGTCATCGGTGCGTTCCAGATCCACTATTTCCGCCTGATGCAGTTCGAGATGATCCTGCAATTCAAGAGTATGTTTCATTCTGGCACTGTAGGCACGTCTGTC
>CACYCN010000179.1 GCA_902772895.1 uncultured Ruminococcus sp. | reverse complement strand
TGGTGCTATAGGTGAGGTAAGACCAATTGCATGGATGCCGTTGCCTGAACCGCCGGAGGTGAAATAAGGTGAACAGGAAAACAATTGAAAAAATATTTGAGAAAAATTATCAAACAGCATTAAAGCTTGAATATATACGCAAGCCGTATGCTTGGGCGTTATATCAGACATGGGAAGAAGTTGACAAAAAGGAGAAGAAAAGGGAGCTGATAAAAAGAAGGGAGAAGAAAAATGACACGCAAAAAAGTAATTGACACGCTTGAAATTGCAAAGGCTGAGGTTGAGTGAAACTATCCGATGGATTATGCGATTGCGATAGATCAGGTTGTGGAGTATATAAAAAAAATTGATTTTGTCCTTTGTGCTTGCAAAGAGGAGGATGATGATAGCTTGTCAATGGAAGAATACCTGAACCGGATGAAGACCATCAAATACCAGATTAAGGTCAAAAAGCTGGAACTTCGTGATGTAAAAAAAGACATTGATTATCTGGATGCTTTCGGCCAGGAAGATCAGCAGGAACATATTCAAAAAGCCAAAAAACTGGAAGAAGACATTGAAAAAATGATATCAGAAAAGTTGGAAGTTCTGAATGATATTCATTTCAAAATTCAAAGCCTTGATGATGAATTGTATATTGCATTGTTAACGGATCGATACATCAATAACAGGACAAGCTTTTCCATTTCAAAGGATGTGAATTATTCTCCTGCCTATACGCGAAAGCTGACAAGAGAAGCACTCAAGGCTCTCGAAAAAAAATTAGCGATTCAGTAAAGATGATCGCAATCGTACAGAATGCACATTTTATATCTGTTATAATTAAAGTATAAGAACATGTCGCTATTGTGGATCTTCTTCCTAAAAAGCAAAGCCGTCCGGAATCAGGGCGGCTTTTGCTCTAAAGCGGGGTGATATTATCCTGTGCAAATACTGTGATCGCTGTCATAGGCGGTTAAAAGTCGGAGAGAAGTGCAGCTGTACCTATCGATATGATCATAAAATCAGCATGGATGATGATTTTTATCAATCTGTTCAGTGGAGACAGATACGGGAACAATGTATCGAATTATGCTGTGGGCTGGATCTGTACAGTCTATACAAAGGCAGAATCGAGTATGGGTATACGGTTCATCATATCAGACCGGCCCATTTTGCACCGCAGCTGAGACTGGTACAAAGCAATCTGATTTATCTGACAGAGTCGAATCATAAACTGATTCATTCACTCTATGAACACGGCCAATATGAAAAGACGGCTGCTCTTTTGTTGAAGCTGAAAGAAAATTTCATCAAAGGTGGGAACAGGGGGCAGGCTGAAAACTTTTTGGTAAAAAATGATTGAAACGAGCCGGAACTATCTTTTTGCAGATTTCTAAATATTTTCTTCGGAAGGGGTGTTGAGAATCGGGAGAACAAGAAAACCAATGTCAGAGCAAAAGGGACATCTGACCAGAGAGCAACAGACAAAGCGACAAACGGAGCAGGAGTTTGTCAAAACAGATAACAAGTATTTTCTGAAACCTCCGCCCTGGCTGACGGATGAAGTCGCAGTAAAAGAGTATAAACGACTTGTCGATGCACTGAAAAAGATGGATATGCTTGGAGACCTTGACGCCAACAACCTTGCCTGCTACTGCAACGCTTATTCCAATTACCTGAAAGCGACAAGTCTGGTTAATGCAGAGGGACTCATTGTTCACGGCGAAAAAGGCGACTACGAGAATCCGCTTGTCGGGATCCAGATCAGATACGCCAAGGAAATGCGGGACTTTGCGCGGCTGTGCGGCTTGTCCATTGACAGCCGGTTGAAGTTTGCCACTGTGAAGTTAGATGAAATAACAGACGCTATTGACGGCGAATTCGGAGACATCTGATGACGATCAAGCAGGAGCTTATCACCTATGCGAAACGTTGCCTGAGCGATAAGATTACAAGCTGCACCAAACACAAATGGGCGTGTCTGCGTTTCCTGAACGATCTGGAGCGGGCAAAGAAAAAGGATGCTCCGTTTATCTGGAACGAGGGCGAAGCGCAGAAAATTGTCAAATGGTTCAGCTATCTGCGGCATTCCAAAGGAGTCCTGGCAGGTCAGCCGATCCACCTGATTACACCGCAAAAGTTCGATTTGTGTCAGATTTACGGATGGCAGAAAAGAGGGACCAATCTCCGCAGATTCAATAAGTCCTATACTCAAAAAGCAAGAAAGAATGCCAAGTCTCAGGAGCAGGCAGGAGTGGCACTTTACGAAATGTCCTATATTGCCTCAAAGAACCACGAGGTTAACGAATGCTATTGTGCCGGCACAAAAAGCGAGCAGTCAAGAAAAGTATTTGACGAAGCTTCTCTGATGCTGCGAGGCTCTGCACTGGCTTTGAAATTCAATTGCAGTAAGGCTGAGATACGGCATAAAAAAACAGGCTCCTATCTCAAGCCGCTGAGTAAGGATGACCGGAAAAGCGGTGACGGTTCGAACCCTGCACTTCTGATTCTGGATGAATACCATCAGCATCCTACGTCTGAGTTTTATGATCTTGCTATCGGTTCCAACACCAAAGAACCGCTGCTTATGATTATCACGACGGCCGGTATCGATCTGAATGCGCCGTGCTATACGGATGAATACAGTTATTGCAGTGATATTCTGAATCCGGATAAGCCGGATATTGTCAATGATGAATATTTTGTCGATATCTTTGAAGCAGAGCCGGGACTACAACTGACAGACGATACTTACGAGGAACTTGTGGCAATGTCCAATCCGATCAGAGCTACCTATCCGGAGGGACGCAAAAAAATCCATGATGACTATGTGGTTGCAAAGCAGGTTCCGGGAAAAATGACCATGTTCCTGACAAAGGCTCTGAATGTCTGGGTACAGGCAAAAGACGGCGGCTACATGGACATGGCGAAGTGGAACAAGTGTAAGGTTACGGAGCTGCCGATTGACATCAAGGGTCTTCCTGTGTATGTAGGTTTCGATATGTCAGCCAAGATCGACCTGACATCCGTTGCGTTTATCATTCCCTACCAAGACGGTGAAACCATCAAGTACATCCTGTTTTCTCACAGCTTTATTCCGAACCGGGAACGATTACAGGAACATATCACGGTGGATAAGATGCCTTATGACGCCTGGGAACGAAACGGTTTTCTGACCGTGACGGATACGGAGGTTGTGGATCAGGATCAGGTGATGGACTATGTCAGGAAATTCTGTACAGAGTATGATCTGAAAATTCAAAAGCTGTGCTTTGACCCTGACAATGCCACCAAACTGATGCTGGAACTGTCAGAAGAGTTTGAGGTTGCGGAAGTTTATCAGTCTCATAAGTCCCTGAACGAATCCAGCAAACGGTTCCGGGAGGAAGTTTTCAGCGGCAATGTCCTTTTCCTGAACAATCCGCTGTTGAACTATGCAATGGGAAACGCTGTCGTCAAGACTTATAATGGTCTGATCAAGATTGACAAGGATGCCACCAAGCGCCGGATTGACCCGGTGGACGCAACTCTGTGTGCGTTCAAGCTGGCGCTCTACCATGAATTTGAAAACACCAGTTATTCTGACCAGTGGTTGGATGAAGTATCACTCAGTTAATCAAAAGATTAAAATACAAAACAAAAACGATTTGAATGTCACTTTTCACGTTCGAAAAGTGAAACTCAATTTTAATCTTGGGAATGCAGAAAAAAGGTGCATGAGAATGACATATGACGAATGGGCGGACGAATATCTGAAATCAGCGCAGGCAACCAAAGAAACCATGATGAAATATGAACGGAGAAAACGCTGCTGCAAAGACCCTGAAAAGCTGAAATGGTATACCCATAAAATCGGCATTCTTCAGGAAATGTATGCGGACTGTATGCTGAATGCAGCAGAACTGAGAAGAAAAGCGGATAAATACAGAGAGGTGCGACATGAATAAACAAGAAGCGAAAGCCGATGCCGGAAAGCCACAGCTCACGCTTGTACCAAGACAGATACTCTATGATATTGCTCGCGTGCGTGAGTATGGTACTCAGAAATACGGTGATCCGGAAAACTGGAAACAGGTAGACAAACAGAGATATCGTGATGCTGCTTTCCGTCATTTTCTGGCATATCTCGATGACCCGACAGACGTTGATGAAGAAAGCGGACTGCCGCATCTGTGGCATCTTGCCTGTAATATTGCGTTTTTGTGTGAATTCGGAAGGCGGTGAGCGGTATGGATCTGACTGAAGTAATGCGCTTCAGCATGGCAGCAATCAGCGGAATGTACTGGTACTGGTGATCAGTCCGGAATAACTAACGGAAAAGGAGTGAGATAGCCATAGGAAAAAAGAAAAAATCTCTCAGGCTGCCCAAAATCAGGGATGAAACTGCGGAAACATATCCCATTCATGAATTGTTCAGGTTATTTGATAATTCGGATATCCTGTCGGCAATGGGAGCAAGTAATCTGACAGCGGCCACTTACTATGCCTGTATGCTGATCCGCTGTAACGCACTGGCAAAAATACCGTTTAAAATCTATCAAAGCGACGGAGAGGGTGCGGAACAGTTGTCCGATCATCCGCTGCGGGAACTGATCAAATTCCGTCCGAATCCGTTTATGAGCGCTCATGATTTTATGTGGGCAACAGAATTTCAACGGATCGAATATGGCAATGCGTTCTGGATGTACGATTTTCACGGAGGTAAGATTCAGTCGATTTACCCGTTGTACAGTCCCAAAGTGCAGATTATCATTGACGATGAAAGCCTGTTCGGAAGCAAAAACGCTGTTTACTATCTGTACAACGATAATAAACACGGTAAGATTATCTATCCGTCAGACAAAATCCTGCACTTCAAAAACTTTGCCGCTAACGGTATTGTCGGGAAACCTATCAAGCATTATCTGTATGACGTCATCATGCAGGAAAAGTATGCACAGAATGTCGTGAAAGAACGATATAAGAAGGGCCTGCAGGATCCGATCATCGTCACCTATGTAGGTGATCTGAGCAGTGATAAGAAAGTCAAGATACAGAAACGGTTTGAATCTATGGGCGGCGTTCAGAACGCCGGCAAGGTGATCCCGATTCCGTCAGACTTTGATATCAAAACTCTGCAGACCAATCTTGTCAGTAATCAATTCTTTGAGTTGAACGGTTTGACTACAAGACACATAGCAAACGCTTTCGGAGTAAAATCCTTCCAGCTCAACGACATGGAGAAATCGACCTACAGCAATATCACGGAACAGAATAAGGCATTCTACAGCGATACCATGCAGAATGTGTTTACCGGCTATGAACAGGAAATGACCTATAAGCTCCTGACAACAGAAGACAGAAAACAGGGATTGTTTATCGAAGCGAATGCAGATGTCATGCTCAGGACCGATCTGCTCAGCAGAATGCAGGCTTATACGACTGCCGTCAACGGCGGCGTCATGCAGATTGCCGAAGCCAGACGCAGAGAAAATCTGAAATTTATTCCGGGGACGGATCGTCTGATTCTTGGCAACGGAGCGGCAATCCCGCTGGATGATCTCGGAAAACAATACAACGGAGGTGAAACGACCTGAAAGAATATAAATTCACGAAAAAAGACAAAAACGGTGTCAGAGATTGCGGCTATATGAGAATCAGGGACAGTGAGGAGATACCTGAAAGTGCCGAACTTTATTTTTACGGCGATATCTGTTCCGATACCTGGGAATCCAAGTGGCTGGAAGAATCCAAAGCTCCGCAGGATGTTTCCGATTTTCTGCACAGTCTTGACGAAAAGAAACGTGTTGATGTGTATATCAATTCCGGCGGCGGTGACGTATTCGGCGGCATGGCGATTTATAATATTTTGTCGAGATATCAGGGCGAAACTGTCGCACATATTGACGGTATAGCGGCAAGTATCGCCGGTATTATTCCGTTTGCGTGCGATAAAGTGATCGCTAAGTCGTCCGCGCAGCTCATGTTACATAAGCCCTGGAGCTTTTGCGTAGGTAACGCTGACGATATGAAAAAGTGTATCGAATCACTGAATGCCTGTGAAAAGTCTATTATCGATATCTATGCGGAACACGCCGTCAACGGTACGACACCCGAAAAAATCAAGTCCATGATCGACCGGGAAACATGGCTGACCTGCGGCGAAGCACAGCAGTATTTCGATATCGAAATTGAAGCCGGAGAGGCTCCTCAGGCTTGTGTTTCCGGATACTATAACAACTATCTGCACACGCCAAAAAACTTGTCAGAGGGCGTTTCTGACGCTGACAGAAAAAGGAAACTACAGCTTGAACTGGATTGTTTGAGCTATCAAAGAAAAGAGGTTAAATGAATGACAAAACTCGAAGAAATGCAGAGCAGATTGATGAATCTGATTACCGATATGCAGCAGAAGCTTGACGCTGACCGACTGGATGAAGCGGAGCAGATCAGAGATCAGATCAAAGCACTGAAAAATAAAATCGATCATCAGATTTTCCTGGACGAGCTGGAATCCCAGAATTTCAAGGAAAAAGCAAAGGAAATTCCGCAGAATCAGCAGACAACAACAAGTGCCAACTTCATTCGTGCCTGTATCAAGAAGTTTTCCAACAAGGTCCTCACTCCGCAGGAAAACGAACTGCTTGTACAGAATTCACTGCTTTTGCCGACCACTTCCGCTCCGAACGGTACCAACGGTGAGGCATATATCCTGCCGCAGGATATCCAGACAGTTATCAACCGTAAAAAGAGAGAATACCGCTCTTTCCGTTCAGTGCTTGGCTACTATAAGACAACGGCCCTTTCCGGTGCCTTCCCTGTCGAGAATCTCGATAGTATCACCGGACTGATTGATTTTGAGGACGGCACGGACGGCGTTGACACATATACCCCGCAGTTTACAAAGGTTTCCTTCAAGCTGAAAGAGAAGGCTGCCTTCATCAAGCTGTCAAATACACTTCTGGCACTGACTGATAACGATCTGATCGCCTATATTGTCGAAGTATTCTCCAAGCGTGCGGTTATCACGGAAAATACGATGGCGGTGACTGTTCTGGAAACCGCCAAGACAAAGAAGGCGCTTGCTACCTGGAAGACACTCAAATCTTCTGTCAACAAAGATCTTGATCCGGCGGCACTTTACAGTACCGTGATTGTTACGAATCAGGACGGCTTTGACTATCTGGATTCACAGCTTGACGAAAACGGCAGACCGGTTATGCAGCCGGATATTTCCGAACCGACCAAAAAGCGCTTCATGGGTTATGAAGTGGTGGTATTCTCCAACACACTTCTTCCTACCGTTACCAGAAGCAGCCACACCTATGCACCGGTATATTACGGAGACTTGCAGGACGGTGTAAAGTTTGTGGATATGGGCAGCACTGCCTTTGCCACATCCGATGCGGCAGGTTTTTACAGTAATACTACTGTTGCAAGACTGATCGAATTTGTAGATGTTATCCAGTGCGATGCGTCTGACAAGTGCTATATCTGCGGTGAAATGCAGACCGATGCATCATGAGCAGGCAGTCTTATTTTGAGGACATAGAGTATACTGCGGAGCAGACAAAAAAATATCTGAGGGTTGACGATGATGATGACCAATATGTCATCCGGCTGCTGATAGAAGCGGCAAGAGAATATATCAAAGACGCTATCGGCTACTGCGACGAGAGAATCGCAAGAATCCGGCTGCTCGAACTTGTCATCATATCAGAAATGTATGAAAAGCGGACGATGACTTTCAACGCCGATCAGAGTAATTCCAAAGTACAGTATACGGTCCGGTCGATGATCAACCAGCTTCAGGCGGAGGACGACGAAAATGAGTAAACTTTCAGTCGATATCGGAAAGCTTAATCAAAGGATTGTCATTGAACAGCGTCGTGTTCTGAAAGATGCGGAAGGTAATGAACAGCAGGAATGGTTTCCGTATCATTCCTGCTGGGCTGCCGTCAACGGTGTTTCCAATCGGGAATACTGGCAGGCAAGGGAACAGCATGAAGAAAATATTGTCAGTTTCAAGGTCAGATATTGCAACCGATTGAAGGCTATGAACAAAACCGATTTCCGGATTGTGTTCCGGGGCAGAATCTATGACATTGTGATGATTGATAATATGCTGTTTGCTGACAGCCTGCTGAATCTCAAAGGGGTGGAAACGGTATGAGTGCGAAGACATTGAAAGGTGTGGAACTGGGCGATGCGATTATCCGGGAGATGAACGCCTATGCGGAAGGACTGTGTACGGAAATGGACAATGCTGCCAGGAGAAATGCCAGACGATTGCGGAAAAAACTGACGGAAACATCTCCGGAAGATACCGGTGAATACAGTGCCGGATGGCGTGTCAAAGAGATTCCGAGTAAAGTGCTGAATCAGCCCAGTAAATATGTGGTACATAATGCGACAAGCTATCGTCTGACACATCTGCTGGAATTTGGTCATGCCAAAAAAGACGGAACCGAACGGGTTACGGCTCAGCCACATATCGAACCTGCCAGAGATGCTATCGAAAAACAGTATCTGGAAGATATCGGGGAGGCGATCAAGGAAGTTGGAAAATAACCGTTTATTTCAGCTGTTACAGAGTACCGGTATTCCGACCGCTCATAATGTGTTTTTAAAAGCACAGAGAACACCCTATCTTTTATATCGTGACGACGAGACGGATATCATAGCCGCCAACAGCAGAGTGGTTCTGAAAAAGCGGAAAATAACGTTGGAACTGTATGCCGCTGCTACCGCTATCGGTCATGCCGAAACAGCAGTGGAAGCGGTTCTGGATACGTTTACTACCTATTCCAAAGCAAGGGCGTTTGATGACGCCAGACAGCTATACGTGACATATTATCAATTTTATCTTATATGAGGTGATTTAAACATGAAAACTGGCTTGGTAAGATGCGGCTATGCGCTGCTTACGATCGGTTCTGGCGGCGCGGCTACATGGGGGACGCCTAAGTATTTCGCTGACGCAGAAGCAGGTACACGGGAATACAGTGCCGAACCAAAAGGTGATGTCCATGCGGTATGGGCTAATTCTGTACTGGTCTATCAAGGCAATAAAAACAGCGGCTATGACATCAATCTGACACTGATCGATTTTATCGATGACGTTGCCAAAGACTGGTATAGTGACAATACGGCGGCAATGGACGGACATACAGGGCTTGCAGAGATGGGACACGTAACGGAACGTCCGCATTTTGCACTGATCCTGTCAGAAGAGACTACCAACGGTGTCGGTAAAACGACGATCTTTTTCAATTGCTGTGCCGGAAAGAAACCTTCGATTGCCGGAAAGACAGCTGAGGACGGTGACTGGGATGATCAGTTTCCGGAGTATTCTCTTGTTTCCGCTCCCGTCACGGACCCGGAAACAGATTGTAAATGGGTCAAAATGGAGATCCCGGGTGTGGCAAAGCTGACAAGTATTGCATTCCCGACCATTTCCAACGGAGGTTAATGAACAATGGAAAAGACAATTCAGGTGGATGGACGTGACGTCCGATTCAAGTGTACCGCAGGAACGCTGATCCGCTACCGGAATCAGTTTAATCGGGAGTTCCTTTCCGACATCGCCAAACTGAAGGATATCAAAAACGGAAATTATGATAACCTGACTCTGGCACCGATTGAAAATATCATCTGGGTGATGGCCAAGACTGCAGATGATAGGATCCCTGATCCGATCAGCTGGTATGACACGTTCGATTCTTTTCCGCTGATGGAAGTTTTCACACAGCTTCAGGGACTTCTTGTTGAGACGATCAAATCAAAAAACTCATCATCGGCAGCAGTACATCCGGCAACAAGAAAAAGGAAACGCCGCTGAGATCGTATAAGCTTGCTGTTATGGCTTATCGGTGCGGTCTGACTGCTGCCGATCTGGATGAATGGAACCTTGGATTAGTCATCAGTTATATCAATGAGTATCTTGTCAGTCAGCCGGGAAAAGGGAAAAAACCGGTTGACGTTGACGAAAAATACGAGAAGATGAAAAAGATACAGCCGATGGTGGAACAGCGGTATCAGAGTGGGGACTATCCAAAGGATAAATATGACAATTTCATGAGATTTATCCGCATGTATGAAGAAGAAATGGGGTGACGCATCATCGCTAACAAAGCAATCAAGGGAATTACCGTTGAAATCGGCGGTGATACAGTCGGTCTGCAAAAGGCGTTGAGTGACGTCAACTCTAAAGCTTCCAGTCTCTCTTCTGAAATGCGGGAAGTGGAACGGGCGTTAAAGCTGGATCCGACCAATACGGAACTGCTTGCCCAGAAACAGGAGATCCTTGCCAAACAAATTGCCAATGCCAAAGAAAAACTGGAAGCGCTGAAAAGTGTACAGGATCAGGTTGCCGATCAGCTGAAAAACGGTGATATCAGCGAAGAAGCCTATCGTGCGTTTCAGCGTGAGGTGGCAATTGCAGAAGGTAACGTCAATAAACTGGAAGGTCAGCTGAACGAAGCCAATAAGACGATGGATGATACGTCTGAGAGTGCGGAAGACTTGGCGGACAGTGTTGATGAAGCCGGAGATGAAGCGAAGGATCTCGGAAAAGAAGTCGAAACTTCCGGCAGTAAACTGAAAAAATTCGGCGAGGTCGCTTCCACTGTCGGAAAGGTAGCGGCGGCAGCATTGACCGCCATCGGAGCGGCGGCTGTGACTGCCGGAAAACAAATCTGGGATATGTCGAATGACGTTGCTTCCGCCGGTGATGAAATCGATAAGAACTCTCAGAAAATCGGTATCTCTGCCGAATCCTATCAGGAATGGGATTACGTATTTGAGCGATGCGGCGCAAATGTTGATAATCTCCAGACGGGTATGAAAAAACTGTCAGGAGTGATCACCAATGCCGCCAACGGTTCAGAATCAGCAAAATCAAAATTGGCTGCTGTCGGTCTGACAATTGACGATCTGAACAATAAGAGTCAGGATGAACAATTATCCATTGTTGTAGCGGCTTTGCAGGATATGGAATCCGGTGCGGAACGGACGGCAGCGGCAAATGATCTGTTGGGTAAGTCGGCAACGGATATGGCAGCTGTTCTCAATCTTACATCTGAGGAAACGGCAGCGCTGAAGCAGGAAGCGCAGGATTACGGAATGGTCATGAGCAACGAAGCCGTTGCTGCGTCTGCTGCCTTTGAAGACAGTCTGACAAAAATGAACAATACCATCACCGGTCTGAAGAATACGATGATCAGTGAACTGCTGCCCGGTATTACACAGATCATGGACGGCTTTTCCGACCTGATTACAGGAAGCGACAAGGCAGGAGAAGAAATTGAAAGCGGCGTAACAAGTGTCATCGACAGTATCACGAATCTGGTGCCGCAGTTTATCGATCTTGTCAGCAGTATTGCAACAGCAGTTCTGAAAAGCGCTCCCGGTATCATTACTTCACTGGCAGACGGTATTTTGCAGGCGCTTCCGGAACTGGTGCCGGTTGTGGCAGAAATAATCGGAGAATTGATTGAAGAACTGGTCAAACTCCTGCCTCAGATGGTTGAGTCAGTCATGCAGGTGCTCTCTCAGCTGATCACGTCTCTTGCAGATATGATGCCGGAGCTTGCTCCGCAGCTTGCAGAAGTTCTGATGCAGATCTTACAGACATTGGTGGATAATCTGCCAATGCTTCTGGATGCCGGTTTACAGTTGGTTCAGGGACTGGTTGAAGGAATCCTGCAGGCAATTCCGGTAATTATCGAAGCACTGCCGGAACTGATTACTTCCATCGTTGATTTTATTCTGAGCAGCATTCCGAAAATCATTCAGGCCGGTATCGATCTGCTGACTTCGTTAGTGTCTGCGCTTCCCACGATCATCCAGAAGATTGTCGAAGCTATCCCGAAAATTATTTCCGGTATCATCGATGCCATATTGGATAACCTGCCGCTGATCGTGCAGGCAGGAATTGACTTGCTGATTGCACTGGTCAACGATTTGCCAACTATCATTACGACGATTGTGGAAGCCATTCCGCAGATTATCGAAAAGGTCATTGATGCTATCATCAGCGCTATTCCACAGCTGATCGAAGCCGGTATTCAGTTATTCCTGGCACTGATTGAAAATCTGCCCGCCATTATTGAGGGTATCATTGAAGCAATTCCCAAGATTATTACCAGTGTTGTCACAGCACTGATTGAAGCAATTCCGATGCTGATCACAGCAGGTATCCAGCTTTTTGTAGCGATCATCAAAGATACACCGAAAATTATTGCCGGTATTGTGGAACATCTGCCGGAAATCATAACCGGTATCGTAGACGGGTTCAGTTCTCTGGCTTCTTCTATGGGAGAAATCGGTATGAATATGCTGCAGGGTCTCTGGGACGGTATTTGCAGTGCGGCAACATGGCTCTGGGATCAGATCAGCGGATGGGCGACCGGTTTATGGGACGGTATCTGCGGTATTTTCGGGATTCACAGTCCGTCAACCCTGTTCCGTGACGGTCTTGGTAAAAACATGGCGCTGGGTCTTGGCGAGGGCTTCGTTGACAATATGGAAAAGGTCAACAAGGATATGCAGAATGCTCTTCCAACATCTTTTGACATTGATCCGGAGATTGATATCAAAGGAACCAACCGGATTGCCGCTGAACTCAGCAATGAAACGGCGGCTCTGTCCAATCACATTGTGTTTGCTTTCAATGTGGAAAACTTTACGAACCGAAGCGATAAGGATCTGCAGGAAATCATGGACTATGCAGGTCGATATTTTGAAGCTCAGATGGAGAGGAGGAACGCCGTATTTTAACAGGAATACAGGATATCACTTTTGCAGGACACAGTCTGACGGAATACGGCTGTGTCATCACAGAACATCCCAAGCGTCCCTTTCCCAAACGGAAATATGATAAACAGACTGTGTACGGCAGAAGCGGTGATCTGATCATCGACAGTGAAAGCTATGACAATATCTCTGTCACCTACAAGGCAGCCACTATTCCGGGATTGTATGGAGACCGGTTCATCGATGAAGTTATGACGGAACTGAAAGCATGGCTGCTGCGCTCCGTTGCCTACCAGAAACTTTATGACACAGATCTGCCGGACGGATTCTATTACGCATTTTGCTCCAATATCTCCGATGCTGTCTGGACATTCGACGATATGTACGAATTCAGTATCACTTTCAGCTGCAAACCGTTTTTTTACTTTGATGCAGGTCAGGATATTATTGAAACAACGGAAAGAACTATCACTCTGAATAATTTCGGTACACAGACGACATTTCCGCTGATTATCCTTTTTGGCAGCGGCACACTCACCTGCCATGTCAACGGTAAATACTTTACGGTCAATGATGTCAGCAGTGCCGTGAGTGTGGATTGCGAAACCATGAAGGTACTTTCCGGTATTACTGATAAATATGAAGACTTTTCCGGTGTTTTCCCGAGTCTGTCTGTCGGAAGCAATACATTCAGCTT
>CACYCN010000178.1 GCA_902772895.1 uncultured Ruminococcus sp. | reverse complement strand
TTCCCGGATCGTCACCAATCAAGTATTTTCGGCACCATTGAGCTTAACTTCCGTGTTCGGCATGGGAACGGGTGGACCCTCAACGTCATCAACACCAACTATTCATTTCTGTCGCTCTTAACGACTTGTTTATTATAACACAGTGTTCCGGAATTTGCAAGTGTTTTCTGAAAAAAACATTTATACAATTTGTAAATGTATATTATACTGTCTGTATAATAATAGGGGTAAGTGATTCGGAAGTATTTCGGGACAAAAATATACAGACTGTAGAATTCTACAGTCTGTATATAAAAAATCTCATGAATGATGGACGGGATGATTGTCCGGAATCAGTTTTCCTTCTTTTTTCTGCTGATTATGAAGAAGACTGCGCCGGAGATCAGAGCCGCCGCAACGGCTACCATCATAACGGTGAAGCTGCCGTCAGCAGTATTGACCGGAGTGGTGGGACTCGGAGTAACACTGGGCTGAGGAGTGGGAACGGAGGATGCCGGAGGAATGATGGAAGTATCGGATTTTTCCTGAGAAGTCTGTTCGGAGGATTCCTGTGAGCTTTCTTCTACGGAGCTTTCGGAAGACTCTTCTTCAGAGGTCTTGGAAGATTCTTCTTTGGAAGATTCCTCCTGAGAAGATTCCTCCTGGGAAGCTTCTTCATGTTCATCGGGGAGATCGGTCCACATGGTACCGTCATAGAGTTTCTTATCGGTATACGCCATGGTCATACCGTCCTGCATAGCGCCGGGGATCTGATCGCCGTTACCGTTATTGAAGATAACCATAATATGGTTGCAGGAAGCAAACTGTTCCGGCAGTTCATAGCTGAAGTAATCATCGCCGCAGTCTGTCATTCTGACACCGGGCCAGGTACCGTTGGTGATAGTGGTAGCACCGCTTTCGTCATAGACATATACGTTAACGGTATCCCACTGGGTCTGACTGTTATCGAATACCATACCGCCGGCGCTGAGTTTGGGAAGTTCTCTGTCTGCCAGCTTGTTGTAAAGATAGCTGGCGGTAACTTCGCTGCCGTCGAAGCCGATACCGCGCAGGTCAACGGCGATACAGGAGTTGGGAGCAAATCCCGGGCCGATGGTAATTACTTCGCCGTCTTCGAAGTTGCCCATCAGTTCATAGTCTTCATTATTTTCGGTAGTACCGTAGACGAAATACTTAGCGTCGGAAACATGAATCGCATGAAGGGTAACATCGAGGGAACCGGTGAAGCTTGTATCGGAATCGGGTTCCGCATAAACACTGCTGGCAAAATCGGAATCATAGACAACGGCAATACCGCTTTCGCCGACCTTACCGAAGATCTGATTGTCTGATACGAAGAATTCATTGCCGGTTACTTCGTCGTAATAAGCGCCGTCCGGCATTACGCCTTCTGCGTCAGTGAGCGGAACAGTGACATAGCCGCTGCCGCTGCCGCATACGATCACGACACCGCCGCCGCCGCGGACAATGGAAATGGCTTCGTCGGTAGTGATAATGGTTTCGTCAGTGCCGACCATCTTGTTATGGAAGTGGTTGACGGCAGTGATTTCAGGGCTGGTGAAGTGCATGCTGCCCTTTACGCCGATACGGATGCTGTCCTGCGCGGTAGCGAAAGGACGGGAGAGATACAGAGAGGTAGCATCGGCTCTTGCTGCCATAACGGCATAGGTACGGTCGATCAGGTTCTGATCCACACCGTTGGTTTCTTTGCCTTCGCCGTTGGAATAGGTATCGTGGCTTTCACCCCAGTAAACCAGCTTATTGGCGTCAACATCTTTGGTACACCAGTTGCCGACGGAAGTGGGAACCTCACCCTTCTTGAAGGAGCCCAGAACCGTGGTAGCATAGCTGTTGTCGGTAACGGACATATACTGGGTGTATTCCTGCATCAGGGAGGTGCCGTCAGAGCCGCCGGGGGAGTTGAGGATCTCACCGTAATGATAGAGTCCGGAAGCGGTTACTGCCGGCCAGAAATCACAGTCTTCACTTGGCAGACCGATGTGCTTGGCGGCATCCCAGCGGATACCGTCTACACCGAGACCTTTCAGTTCATTGATATAGTCGGCGACTACCTGCTGTACATAACTGTCCTCGGAATTCAGGTCAGGCATTCCGAGTGTTCCGTGAGTGACAAGGTAACGGTTACTGTCACCGCCCACAGGACCTTCCGTGTGCCAGTACTGATCGGGTTTGAGGTCATCCTGGATGTTGTCATGGTCACCTGCTAAGTGGTTCGCAACAACGTCTACAATTACCTTGATGCCGTATTCGTGAGCCGTTTCACAGAGGAAAGCCAGTTCTTCCGGCGTTCCCAGGTCGCCGTTTTCGGCAACGCTGAAGGAAAGCGGCTGATACAGCCAGTACCAGGGACCTGTGCTGGCGGCAGGCTGGACCGGAGATACCTGGATGGAGGAGAAACCTGCGGCGGCGATGCGTCCGAGTTCGTTGGTGATATCGTTATAAGACCAATCGAAGCAGTGCAGAATCACACCGTCCTGAATGTTTTCCACCAGACCGTAATCCGTGGTGACTTCGGCGTTTACTCTTGTGGAGCTCCGGAACGCCCCGATTCCTGCGAAGGCGGTCACTGCAAGAGCTGCCGTGACGGACAGGCATACGGCTTTTTTGCCGAAGCGTCTGCCGCTTGTCGTTTTGATTTCCACAAAAATCACACTCCTAAAAAAATTTCCGCAGCAGTGAATACTGCCGCTTTTTCGTCTGAACGGATCTTCCGACAGACGATTACTCATTCTGATTATACCATTTTTCTGGCGATTTGCAAAGGAATTTTTTGTGGGGAATTACCGGATACCGTCCCGGAACAATGTGAACGGATATTTTCTTGTATATTATGTCGGATTACTGCCGCCGTTATCTATTAGTAACGGATAAAATGCTCAGAATCGTTGTGTAAACATACAAATATCCATTCAAATAATTGGTTGATGTAACAATTCCCGCTTGGGTTCATTCACCGGAAATTTCTCTGAAAAAATATTTCCGGTATTTCTGTCGGCGGAAACAGTAAAGATTCTGAAGGATCCGGGAATCGGTTGGTAAGAAGTTGGTATTGTTTTTTGAAAGAAGATTCTGTATAATGATGTCGTGTGATGGGGTGGATCCTGAGATATTGAACATAAAGCAACAGAATTCGACAAATTGAGACTTATGTACCTGAAATTCTACTACTTGACCCTTGAAGCACTATAGGGGATTTTATATAATGATTGGTAAGTAGTCTTTGTTTTTTACCCTGAGAAATCGTCCGGTTGAGAAAGAAACCGGACTTTGACTGGATGATGAAAGGATAAGATGATATGCCGGATACGGTTTCGGAGATCAGAAAACAGACCTTCGGGAAACGCTTGTTTCAGGCTGTGCTGAATGTGGCGGTCAGGGTGGTCCTTCGACCGAAGGTGATCTATCTTGATGATGGTATGAAAAAGAAGAAAGACGGCGCTCATTATGTTTTTGTCTGTAACCATACCGATCATATGGACGGTGTATGTGTGGCATCCGCTCTGAAACGGTACCGCCCCTTTGCGCTGGTCAGCCGGAAATGGTATGACAAGAAATTTTACGGCGGTATGATCCGGAAAACCAGAAGTATTCCCATCAGTCTTGACGAACTGGACGCTTCCTGGTATCAGACCGGCGAAGTGCTGCTCAGAGAAAACGAATCCATGCTGATCTTCCCCGAAGGCGCCATTGCCCGTGAGGGAAAAATGCTTCCCTTCAAGCCGGGTGCCGGACTGCTGTCCGCCAAAACCGGCGTTCCGGTGGTTCCGGTGGCAAGCTACGGAGAATATAAAAAGTTCTTCGGCAGACGGCAGCGGATCGTGGTAGGAAAACCGATTCTCAGTGAGTGTCCGAATGATGTCAGGTTCTCCCGATATGCCAAGGAACTGATGGCGGAATCCGAAAAGGAAGTCAGACGTCTTTACGGAATGATGGAACAGCAATACGGCAGAACCGGTGTCTATTTTGAAGAATGTTTTTCGGATCAGTCGGAATCGGCGGAACAATAGACTTTCACGCCTCTGTAGCGATCAGAAAAATAAAACCTTATGCTTTTGTCGGGTTTTTCAGGAAAGGGGTTCCCCCGGAGTAACTGCCCGTAGGATCATGCGATTGAGCGCTATGCGCTTGACAATATAAATATTTTGAAAGGAACGATCGTATATGAATCAGGAAATTGCAGAGAAGATTAAGAATATGTTGGTTGAGTCCCTGAGAATTCCGGCAGAGGAGCTGGAGTATGACTCGGAACTGTTCGGTGACGATATCGGTCTGGATTCCATTGACTCCATTGAGATCATTGCCGGAATCGATGAACTGTTCGGCATCGATATGACAGGTCAGGCAAAGGAAAATTTCCAGTCGATCGAAACACTGGCGGCTTATGTCGAAGCCCATATATAATGAGGGATGATTCATGTCTGTTGAAAATAGAGTGGTTGTAACGGGTCTGGGAATTGTCTGCGGAATCGGAGACAATGTGGAAACCTGTTGGAACAATGCCGTTGCCGGTGTGACCGGAATTGCGGATGTCAAAAGTGTGGATACCGAAAAATGTTATGCCCATAAGGGAGCGGAAGTGGATATTCCTTCGGAAGAACTGTCCGGGGAAAACTATGACCGTTCTTCCCTGCTGTGTATCAAGGCGGCAGGGGAAGCGCTGAAGGATGCCGGTTTTGATACCGCCGAAAACGGCGGCAGACGGATCGGTGTGATCCTGGGCAGCTGTGTCGGCGGCGTTGCCAGTATCGACCGCTATTACAGTGACAAATTCCGTTCCGGGGAAGGCAGTTTTGCTGACGGAACCGGGGATAAGAATGACATCTATAAAATGCCGGCGGCCGCTATCGCCAATAATGTCGCCAGACATTTCGGACTTAACGGTGAAACCGCCAATATCGTCAATGCCTGCGCGGCAGGTACCATGAGTATCGCCTATGCGTGTCAGCTGATCCGGGAAGGAAAAGCCGATGCGTTTGTTGCCGGCGGTTCGGACAGCTTTTCCTCTCTGGCATTCAGCGGATTCCATGCCCTGCATGCCCTGGACGCCAATCCCTGTTCTCCCTTTAACCATAGCAGCGGTATTACCCTGGGAGAAGGTTCCGGTGTTCTGATCGTGGAAAGCTATGAACACGCTGTCAGAAGAGGCGCTAAAATCTATTGTGACGTACTGGGTTCCGGCGTCAGCAGTGACGCTTATCATATTACGGCTCCCCGTCCCGACGGTCAGGGTCAGATGAGCGCCATTACCCGCGCGGTCAAAAGTTCCGGTCTTGACTTCGGTGACATTGACTATATCAACGCTCACGGTACCGGTACCGCGAAAAACGATGAGGCGGAATTCCTGTCCCTGCATACCCTGTTTGACGGAAATGACCATCTGTCTGTCAGTTCCACCAAGTCGATGACGGGACATTGTCTGGGCGCTGCCGGTTCGATTGAAGCGGTGTTCTCGGTAAAGGCCGTTCAGGAAGATGTCGTTCCGCCTACCATCGGTTATTCCGATGAGGATCTGACCGTTCTTGCGGAAAAGGCAGGCGATATCTGTTTCGTGCCTAACCGGAAACAGGAAAAAACCGTTCATTATGCGGTGTCCAATTCCTTTGCTTTCGGCGGCAATAATGCCAGTATCGTGTTTGCCAAGGAACCTGCGGAACTGAATATTCAGAAAAATACACAGCCGGTCTATATTACCGGTATCGGTAAGGTCTGCGCCGATAAAGAGGCTGCGGAAAAAAACGTTGCCATTAACTCGGCAGACTATAAAGAACACGGGATCAAAATGGCGTTCTATCGTAAGCTGGATCATTTCAGCCAGCTGCAGCTGCTCAGCGGCGTCAGAGCGCTGGAAGATGCCGGTGTCACCATCGATGAAAGTAATGAAAATACCACCGGTCTGATTATCGGTACAGCCGACGGACCGATCAAGGAAATCGCTGATTTCCAGAAAAACGCCATTGAAAACGGTACCGAAAAGGGCAGCGCTTTTGCTTTCCCGAATACGGTCTATAATGCGGCGGGAGGCTATCTGAGTATCTTCTCAGGGCTGAAAGGCTACAGCGCTACCGTTGCCAACAGTGTGCAGGCAGGTCTTCAGAGTATCTGCTATGCCAGAACGATTATCCGTAACGGTGAGGCTGACAAAATGCTGGCTGCCGGTACCGATGAAAATACCGATATTGAACAGGAACTGTACGGCGCACTCTCCGTTCTGGGCGACGGGAAACCTTATAGCGGCAGCGGAATCGTGCTGGGCGAAGGCTCCGTTACCCTGATGATGGAAACCGAGGACAGTGTCAATAAACGTCAGGCTTCCGTATTAGCGGAAGTGGCAGGATGCGCTACCGCCCATCAGGCAACGGAAGCCGATACGATTCAGGGTTCCGAAACGGCATTGGAAGAAGTGATCCGAAGCGCCTGTGAGGATGCCGGGATCACACCTGACAGGATCGATGCGGTTGCCGGTTTTGCTGACGGTAACAGTGTGGTCGATCAGACAGAACTGAACGCTTACCGTAAGGTGTTCGGCAGAACCATGAAAGTGTTCAGCGTCAAAGAGGACTTCGGTGAGGCAAGAGCGGCTTCGTCTGCCCTGCAGGCGGCCTGCGCCGCAGAAATTCTCGGCGGCAGAACCCCCGATGTACTTGATTGCTATGAAGTGACGGCGGATACCGTGACCCGTACACAGACAGAAGTCGGAAACTTTGCGTATATGCTGGCAGTTTCCTTTGGTCTGGGCGGTTCTTATGCCGCTGTGGTATTGAAGAAGAAAACCGTGTGAGGATGATAGTATGTCAGAAACGGCTATGAATAAACTGGCAGTGGTGACAGGCGCTTCCAAGGGTATCGGTAAGGCCTGTGCCCTGGAACTGGCCAGAAGAGGCTATGATATCGCAGTAAACTATCGCTCTGATGAGGACAGCGCCGCCCGTACCGTTGCGGAAATTGAAGCGCTGGGTCAGAAGGCGGTGGCTTATCGTGCCGATACCGCCGATATCGGCGCAGTGAAGCAGATGTTCCGCAGCATTGTCAAGGAGATGGGAACGCCTGATGTATTGGTGAATAACGCCGGTATTGTGGACGACGCTTATCTGCTGCTGATCAATGAGCAGTCCCTGGACCGCAGCCTCAATGTGAATATCAAAGGTTATATCAACTGCGCCCAGCAGGCTGCACTGAAAATGTACAGCCGTAAGAAGGGCGTGATTATCAATATTTCTTCGGTCAGCTCCGTGCTGGCGGTGGCAGGTCAGACCGTTTACAGCGCTACCAAGGGCGCTGTCAATTCCATGACCTCTGTCATGGCAAAGGAACTGGCTCCCAAGGGGATCCGGGTCAATGCGGTAGCTCCCGGCTTTATCGATACCGAAATGATGAAGTCGATCCCGGATGATCTGAAAACACAATACCTGGCGGAGATTCCCCTCAGCCGCTTCGGTGACGCTGCCGAAGTCGGTAAGGTGGTCGCAGCTCTCTGCTCGGAAGATTTTGCCTATCTGACCGGTCAGACATTGATTCTGGATGGAGGTCTGAGCTTATGATGAATATCATGGAGATCAATCAGCGGATCAAACAGCGCCCTCCGTTTCAGATGATTGAAAAAGTGCTGGCGTTAGAACCGGATAAAAGTGCCGAAGGGATCAAGAACGTATCGGTGAATGAGCCGTATTTTACGGGTCATTTCCCCGGTGCGCCCATTATGCCGGGGGTATTGATCATCGAGAGCGCAGCCCAGCTGTGCAGTCTGGTGATTACGCCGGATGATGAACACGATGAGGATAAACTTTATGTACTGCTGCGGGTCAAGGATTTTAAATTCATTAAACCCGTGATTCCGGGCGATACCCTTCATATTTGTGTGGAAGTGGTTCGTGCCGTGGGCGGTTCCTATGAGTTTTCCGCCGTGATCGACGTGGACGGAGAAACCAGAGCTAAAGGAAATATGCTCTTTACCTCTGTGTCCAGGGACACGATTTACGGATGAGCTTATGAAAGTATTAGTGTTTAACGGAAGTCCGAGAGGAGAACGCAGCAATACGATTCAGATCACCGGGGCATTTCTGAGCGGTTTCCCGGAAGGAACGGAAATTCGTCAGGTGGACGTTTACCGTTCCGATATCCGGCCCTGTCGGGGATGTTTTTCCTGTTGGGGGAAAAATGAGGGCCATTGTGTGATCGATGATGATATGCAGGCAATTTACGGCTGGATCAGGGAAAGCGATACCATCATTTTCAGTTTTCCGCTGTATTTCTTCGGGATGCCGTCACAGATGAAAGCGTTGACGGATCGCTGCCTGCCGCTGATGATCCCCTATGACGGCGATTTTACGACAGATGAAAATGCCTCTTTTCATGAGTTCCGGAAAAGCGAAACCGGTGAAAAGAGGTTTGTAATAATATCTTCCTGCGGCTATGTGAAAGCCGCACCTATGTATCCTGCTTTGACAAAGCAGCTGGAACTGATTTTCGGGGAACATGGGTTTACGGCACTCTATTGTCCGGAGGGCGAGTTATTCCTGTTTGACCAGGCAAGACGTCAGAGAGAAGGATATCTTTCCGATGTCAGGAATGCCGGCGAAGAATATGCCCGTAACGGCAGTCTCTCGGAAGAAACCCGGCAAAAATTGGCACGCCCCATTCTTTCGCCGAAGGGCTTTCAGAAGATCACTGCCGTGAGATGGGCGGATAAGCAGAAAATGCTCAGGGAACCGCTGGAATAGTCAGGGGGTCTCTTCTCCGGGATTCTCACGGAGAATAAAGACGCTTTCCTCCGGCAAATAGCTGCTGATTCCGTTGACCACAAGTTTCTCGGCAGTCAGCAGCATTTCATTGTCGTCCCGGCAGCCTCCCCGGAACCATTCTACATACAGCGCCGTCAGACCTGCTACCATGAAATCGGTAATGTATTTTTGTTCCTTTTCACTGGTGCTTACGGTGTATTTTTTGACGGATAACAGGATCGCTTCCATCAGACTGTTCTTGATATGACCGTTGAAAAAGAGGTCCGGATTATGAAGGGTGATCCGTTTGATGACGTCCTTGTTTTTCCTGATATACAGACTGATCTGACGCAGCAGAACGGCGGTGTCACGCTGACCGATGTCGTTCTGATGCAGATCGCCCAGCATTTCATCAATGACGTCTTTCTGTAATTCGAAGACTACGTCATTGACGGTCTGATAATGCCGGTAGAAAGTCTTTCGGTTGATGACGGCTTTCGCAGAAAGCTCTGTGACGGTGATCTCCGACAGAGGTTTCTCTTCCAGCAGTTCAATCAGACTCTCTTTGATACCGGTTCGTGTTTTGTACACTCTGAGATCGGTTGTTCCTAATTTCATATTATCACCATGGTAATTGTATCATCATTTCCGGTTTCCGTCAATCCGGAATCGGATCATCAGAAGTACCGCAAGGATCCCTGGGAACCCTTTCCTGAAAATTGGTATTTGCGGAGCGGCAGCTTGCCGCAAAATTGACAGCGGAGGAAATATATGAACGGACTTGTCATTGAAGGCGGCGGCAGACGGGGTATTTTTGCAGCAGGTGTGCTGGACTGTCTGACGGAGCATGAAGTTAAATTTGAATATGTTTCCGGTGTGTCATCGGGTGCTCAGGCAGCGCTGGATTTTGTATCCGGTCAGGTCAAGCGTACAAAGGATGTCATTATTCCGGCGGATGAGGGATTTCATGGCGTAGGGTTCAAAAAAATGTTCTCCTGCGATATTGACAAGATCGCTTATGAATATCCGTATCGTGAATTCCCGTTTGATTTCGAGACTTTTTTTCATTCAGACGTACATACGGAAATTGTGGTGACGGATTGTTCCACAGGAGGACCGGTGTATTTCTGCGTCAAGGACGATGAAAAACGTCTGCTGGATGCCCTGAAAGCTTCCTGTTCTCTGCCGATTATCTATCAGCCCGTGAAGATCGACGGGAAGGAATATATTGACGGAAGTATTGCCGATGCGATTCCCTTTGAACGTGCCTTATCGTTGGGATGTGAGAAGGTACTGGTCGTGCTGTCCAAGCCCGTCACGGAATCGGCAACGGATTATAGTCGTTATAAGTATGTCCTGAGACGGATCTTCGGCAGATATCCGGAGTTGGTAGAGCGGCTCGGTGATCGTCTGGAACGATATAATGCGCAGGCGAAACGTCTGGAAGAAGCCGTTCAGGCCGGGAAGGTTCTGGTTCTGCGGCCGAAGGAAACCTATGTCGGGTCCTTTGAGATGAATACCGAAAAACTGAACAGAACCTATGATATCGGGTATCTCTCGACCCAGAGCCGTCTGGATGAGATATACGCATTTCTGGGATTGTCATGAAGGGAGGGAAGCATAGGCTTCCCTTTTTGATTTTCCGGAAAAAGTGTGTCTCTCCGGGTGAAAATGCATCTTACAGCGAATTTCGGCATCTTACCGTCAGAAAGATTGTCAAAAACGAAGGGGTAAGCTATACTGGAACCATCACAGAGAGAAAGGCTGATGACAAATGAGCTTAGCAATTTTAGGAGTATTAGTGGCGGCGGAAATCGTACTGACGGTGCTGACGCTGACAAAGTTCAGAAACAAAGCCAAGTGGCTGCAGAACCGGTTGATCGTGAGAGGAGCAGAGGCAGCGTTTCTGTTGGGAATCGTGGTGCTGCCGACCACGTATCTGAAATGGCGCTTTATGACGGCGATTCTGGTTCTGCTGTTCCGAGTGGCGGTGGCGGGAATCCAATTTCTGGTCAGACGGAAAAAGGCCGCCGAAAAAACCAAAAAGATTCCGGGAACCATCATCGGTTGTGTGGTTTCTGTGGGAATCATCACCATATCCCTGACGCCGGCATTGATGTTTGCCAACTATAACGGACTGCCGACAACGGGTGATTATCAGGTCAAGCAATGCAGTGCGATCCTGATCGATCACGACAGAGTGGATGAATTTGAGGATGACGGTTCTTACCGTGAAGTGCCGGTTCATTTCTATTATCCGGAGACGGAGGGAAACTTCCCGCTAATTGTCTTCTCCCACGGCGCCTTCGGTTACTATCAGAGTAACTTTTCAACCTATGCAGAGCTTGCCAGCAACGGTTATGTGGTTGCGGCACTGGATCATCCCCATCATGCCCTCTTTACGACGGACAGCGAAGGAAAAACCATTCTCGTAGACAATCATTTCTTTAGTGAGGCAATGGAAACGGACAGCCCTGAAGTGACCAGTGAAAGACTTTATGAGCTTTCACAGAAGTGGATGAAGCTGAGAACAGACGACGGCAATTTTGTACTGGATACCATTGAAGAGGCTAAAAAAGCAGAAGCATTGGATGACGCCTGGTGCGTGAACGACGATGCACAGATCATGAAAGTGCTGGAAATGACGGATGTCGATCATATCGGTCTGATCGGACATTCGATGGGTGGTGCCATGAGTGTGGCGCTGGGCAGAGAGCGCAGTGATATTGACGCGGTTGTGGATCTGGACGGCACCATGCTGGGTGAGATCGTGGAGTATCATGACGGCAGGTTTGATGGCAGCAGTCGTTCGTTTGAATATAACAGGGAACCCTATCCGGTTCCGGTACTTGATTTTACCAAGGCGTCTGATTATAATGATAGTAAGAGTGCAGAAAACAATGCTTATTTGAATCAGCCGGTCATGGCGAATGCGAAAGACGGCAGAACCGTTGTGGTGGAAGGAGTAGGACATATGGACTTTACGGATATGCCGGTATTTTCTCCCTTCCTGGCGTCTCTGATGGGATCAGGCGATGTGGATCATGAGCAGGTTCTGATGACGATGAACGGTATCGTTCTGAACTGGTTTGATTATTATCTGAAAGGTGAGGGCGTGCTGAACACTCCGGCACGGTTTTAAGATGCAGACGAAAATCACAAGAATTGACGCAGGAAAACCGGAATTGGTGGAAATTCATTGTCACCGGGTCAGTGAAGAGGTACGGGAGCTGGTCGCCTTTGTCCGCTCCCGTCAGGGCAGGCTGACCGGAACCATCGAGGACAGACAGTATGAAGTTCCTGTCACGGACATTTACTATATGGAATCGGTTGAAAACCGGGTCTATCTTTACACGGCCGACAAGGTATATGAAAGCCGGCAAAAAATTTATGAATTAGAGGAAATGCTGAAGGAAAAGCATTTCCTCCGCGCGTCTAAATCGACGCTGTTGAATTTGCTGAAGGTCAGTGCCATTAAACCGGCGCTCAACGGCCGGTTCACGGCGGTGCTGTTCTCGGGAGAACAGGTGATAATTACCCGGAAATACGTGCCGGAGCTGAAAAAAGCATTGAAAGGGGAGAACTGACATGACGATCAAAGAGGGCATCGTCAAGCTGTTACAGATCTATTTTGCGCTGGTGGCGATGATTCTGTTAGCGGAACTGTTGGTGGGGATGGCGCTTTCTCCGGATCAGGAGCTGCATTATTCCGATTTATCCACGCCGTTTCTGACAGCAGGGT
>CACYCN010000177.1 GCA_902772895.1 uncultured Ruminococcus sp. | reverse complement strand
ATTTCACAATAAATATAACAGCCCTGACCGGAAATTCCCAGAGATTACCGGTCAGGGCTGTATTTTCTGTCAGACACCGAAGGACGGCACGGTAACCGGACAGAATGATCGGGGAAAGGTTCTTTTACAGAAGAAAGGACTCCTCACTGCAGCCGATGCGATACCTTTCATAATCCACCCGGATAAGTTTATCATTCCCGATATCATGAGCGCCGCTTCCGAAAGCGATCTTTCCCACAAAGCCGACATCATGCAGCGTTCCCTGAGGATTGACAGCAATGATCGTATCCGTGTGCATCAAGGAAGGTCTGAACCCGTTTGAGGAAGAAAAGCCTTCCCGATCGGCGTCATGGAGAAAAGCTCGGGCGATTTCCTCATTACGGAGATACACATACACCCTTCCGTTCATTTGAGATAAAGCTCTGATTGTTCGATTGTCTGTCAAGACCAACACACTCCCATCTGATAGTATCCATTGCTAAAAACAATGGTGAAGCCAAAAGAGAGCGCAAAAAAACACCCATCGTTTCCGACAGGTGTAAAAGATCTTAATCGCCCATCGGTCAAGCATTAGCACCTTACCGATTGAGGCAGGTTGCTGTGCGGTCAAAGGGCTTGTCCCTCACGCACTCTTTATGGTCTGTAAGAATTCTATCATACATTTTCTCATTATGCAAGTATTTTTCCAAAAACGTTCCGGTAAGGGGCTTTCCGTCTCTTAAAAAATCCTTTTTCTCCCATTAATATGACAATAAAGCATTATAATTTCTTCAGGATAGTGTATAATAAAAGAGATTTTCGGAAAATCCGGAAATGCAGGCAACAGAATATTCCGGACATCATCTGTCCGGGAATGACCGGATCAGAAACACCATTCCTGATCCCTACAGAAAAATTGCTGAGAACATCGGCGGATGCCGCAAGAAATCAGCCTTTCTGTTCAAACGACCCGGGGGGGGGTGACATAAACGATGGTTGTTCCCAAAACAGCCAGCCCTACCAAAACAGATCCTGCCAACAAACCCCATCCACCGAACAAACCGGAGCAAAAAGGAACAGCGGCAACATCACAAAGTGTCAGCGGACTGGTTTTCAAGATTGTCTTTTTATGTGTCGTATGTTTCAGCATTGTCCTGGGAATCTCTCTGTGTAATATGTCAAAGAGTGCTTCCGATCCGAAGGAGACAGCTATCCGGTTTCTGGATCACTGGACGGTGACCGATCAGAACGGCAATCATTTTGATACGGGAAGAATCTATAACGACGACAGGGCATATTCGGAAGATTTCACGATAACGACCGTTTTACCGGATACGATTCATCCCAACGAGATATTATGTTTTCTGAACCGAAGCAACGTGCAAGTATATATCAACGGCAAACTGCGGGAAAGTTTTGACCGTGTTCACGATACGGGAATCCCTGGCGGTTCGCTCAAGGAATTCTATATCACGATACCGCTGAATCCGTCGGACAGAGGCGGAGAGCTGAAAATGGAACGTCATCCGACAGACTGGAATCCGGTCGTTGTATCGGAAACCTTTATTACCACTTCTCAGGGGATGTATCATTTTCTGATGAACCGATACGGTACGCCTTTTATCTTCTCTGTAGTCCTGTTTGTTGCGGCCTTACTTGTCACGATCATCGGACTGGTCATCCGGGTATGGAAAAAGCAGACCCTTGATATGTTATATGCGGCGCTGGGCATATTGGATATTTCCTGCTGGCTGCTTTCTGTTTCCCAGATCACGCCGTTTATTACAGGGGTATATTATGTAGACGGCATAATGGGATATATTTTCTGTATGATGATGCCGTTTGCCCTATTGATCTATGTCAACTCGATTCAGAAAGGGCGATACAAAAAGTGTTATACCCTATTGTTCATTTTATCCCTGATCAGTTTCATACTATGGACATCCTTACATTTTGCCGGCATACAGTCCTTCCAGACATCGCTGGTATTCATTGATTCCATTTTAACGCTGGTAGTAGTCTGCGCCATATTCACCTTACTGATGGATATCAGAAACGGTCATATCAAAGAATACTCCTATGCGGCCATCGGATTTCTGATATTTTCAGTTATGTCGGTTTTCCAGATCATCGACCTGTTTTTCTTTACACCGGAGAGTATCGGAATCCCCATGATAATCGGACTGATGGCGATGCTGGTCATGGTAGTCATCCAACAGGTAAACGATCTGCGGAGAATCAAGAATCATCTGGAAGAGGAAGTCCGTGACAAGAGCATTGAAAACGAACAGATGCTGATTCATATCGTACAGACGCTGGCAGGAACGATTGACGCCAAAGACACGTATACCAACGGTCATTCAGGCCGGGTAGCGGATTATTCGAGAGAGATCGCGCGGCGGTGCGGTTATTCCGAAACGGAGCTGAACGATATCTATATGATGGGACTGCTTCATGACATCGGAAAGATCGGTGTTCCGGACGCCGTCATCAACAAGCCGGGCAAGCTGACAGCAGAAGAGTATGAGATCATCAAGAAACACCCGATCATGGGCGCAAAGATTCTTGAGAATATCAAAGAAAAAGAAGAACTTGCCATGGGAGCCCGCTGGCATCATGAAAAATACGGCGGCGGCGGTTACCCGGACGGCATCAAGGGAGAAGAGATACCCGAACAGGCCCGTATCATAGCGGTAGCGGACGCCTATGATGCCATGACAAGTTACCGCAGTTACCGTGACCCGATGGAGCAGGATCATGTCCGCAGGGAAATCGAAAACGGCAGCGGTACACAGTTTGATCCGCATTTTGCGGCGGTAATGCTGGAAATGATAGAAGAAGACACCGATTATCAGCTGCGTGAAAAGCGGCAGGACTGAGAACCCTTTCCCCTTCCGTTCCGCTGCTGAGAACGAATCAACTCAAGAAGCGCCGGCTTCTTACCAAAACAGCAAACCACCTGTCTGATGAACAGGTGGTTTATTTTTTTATTACGTTATCTTATGAAAACCTGATCAGGGGTGATAATCGGACCAGGAGCCGGCAGGATACTTATACTTGGTACGTTCGGCGATACCTCTCTTACGATAACATACTCATCTGAAGATTCTCTGACGCTGTGAGAAAAGAAAAAACGGTCATAACATGACAGACCGAGCAATTAAGTATTACAAAAAGCCGGAAAATATGATATACTGTAAGAAAGTAAACAGGAAAGGATGATTCCATGATCCGGACAACGGTAGAAAAGGAAGGCTTCAGCGGAATCCTGATGCCATATGAAGACAAAAAAGACAAGGTAATGATTGTCATCACAGGTTCCAACGGGGGCATCAGACTGGCAAAGCAATGCGCGGCATTCTATAGCCGCTATAAAATGCCGGCGCTGGCGGTAGCGCTTTTCGGAACGAAAGGAACGCCGGAAGCGCTGGACAGGATCCCGCTGGAATATATCGAAAACGCGATAGAATGGCTGAGAAAGCTGGGGTATCGGAAAATCGGCATAGACGGCATTTCCAAAGGCAGTGAGCTGGCATTACTGTCCGCATCGATGTTTTCGGAGCTATCCTGTGTCATTGCCCGGGCGCCGTCCTATTATGTCAGTGAAGGGCTGGTATCTTCCGGGAAATCCAGACAGCCATCGGGTACATCCTGTTGGAGTTATCGCGGAAACGAGATTCCCTTTGCGCGGTACAATTACAGAAACTTCAACATTCCGGGAATGATCCTGCGGGAAAAGGAATTCCGACTGATCGCCATCAATGAAGAGAAGAATATCAAAGACGAAGACCTCATACCCGTTGAGAATATCAAAGGACCGCTCTTACTGTTATCCGGCAGGAATGATGTCATCTGGCCGTCCTATGAAAACGGACTGTTTCTGGAGCGACGCCTGAACGAATTCAGTTTCAGTTATCCCATGCGTCACATTGTCTTCCAGTATCTGGGTCATGAGATTCTGACACAATCCAGCCTGTTTTATCAACTGGCATTCAAGGACGAAAGACGTTATCCTGCCGAGTGCCGCACAGAGCGTCAGAAACTGGCTTATGAACTGCTCAACTGGGTCAGAAACATCTGGAAATAATCATGTCGGGACGCTGTCCCTTGGAACCCCCGGCAGGGACCAGTCCCTGCGCCCGTCGTCAATCTCTATGGGCTCTCTGTCATTATAGGGGCAACTCATTCTGTACCGTCAGTATCGTCAGACACAGGAGGGTCAGGAGGTTCGATGAGGTCTGTCAGTTTTTTACTGTTAAAGAAGTCATGCACCAATTTGTCGTACTCTTCCCACATAGGAAGGGTACGGCATTTTTCTTTTCTGGGGCAAACCATAGATTTATCGACAAGACAGGCAACCGATGACATAGAACCTTCCATCAGTTCAAGAATCTCACCGATAGAATACTCTTCCGGTCTGCGGCAGAGTTTATAACCGCCGCCTTTCCCGCTGGCGCCAACCAGCAAACCGCCGCTGACCATGTCCTTGACAATAATTTCGAGATATTTTTTAGACAGTTCCTGTCTGGCGGCGAT
>CACYCN010000176.1 GCA_902772895.1 uncultured Ruminococcus sp. | reverse complement strand
TCCGGTGTTCGGATATAGCAAATTGCCGGTGGAATGGTATGATGCCTATCTTGGATGGTGGGAGCGTCGTCATCATTTTTCGATGACCAGAAGAGCTTTGACATTTTGTACCGGAGTGGTGCCGGCGATTTCTTCAATGATACGACAGCTGACTGTACCCGGCGATCAGATTATCATGCTGACGCCGATCTATAACCATTTTTATCACTGTATCCGGGAAAACGGACGACAGGTTCTGGAAGTGGAAATGGATTTTGATGGGGATGCTTATCGGATCGATCCTGACAGACTGGAAACGGCACTTTCTCAGCCAACTGCCCGTCTGATGATCCTATGTAATCCTCAGAATCCTACCGGTACGATCTGGCAACGGAATGAACTGCAAATGATCGGTGAACTGTGTGACAGACATCATGTGACGGTGATCGCTGACGAGATTCATTGCGATATTATTTCGCCGGGCAAAGAGTATATTCCCTTTGCATCTGTTTCCGAAATCTGCAGCAGAAACAGTATTACCTGTATCGCTCCCACCAAGGCGTTTAATCTGGCAGGACTGCAGAGCGCGGCGCTTTATATTCCCGATCCACACCTGAGAGGACTGGTCAAAGCCGGAATTCAACGGGATGAACTTGCTATGCCGAATTCCTTCTCCACAACGGCAGCTGTGGCTGCCTTTACCAAAGGGGAAGCCTGGCTGGATGAACTGAATGCGTATCTGCTGCAGAATAAGCTGATCGTCAGGGATTATCTCCGGAAGGAAATCCCGGAAGTCCGTCTGGTCTGGGGAGACGCTACCTATCTGCTCTGGCTCGATCTGCGAACACTGCATCGGGAAAGCCGTGAGATTGTTTCTGTCATCCGCAGTCATACCGGATTATATCTCATGCCGGGCAGTGATTACGGAAAAGGCGGCAGCCGTTTTTTACGCATGAATATCGCCTGTCCCCGGTCACTCCTTCTCGATGGTCTGGAACGACTGAAAACAGGCGTTGGTGTTTTGATTTCTGATTCCGGCGGC
Source organism: uncultured Ruminococcus sp. (assembly GCA_902772895.1). GTDB lineage: Bacteria > Bacillota > Clostridia > Oscillospirales > Acutalibacteraceae > UBA1213. The sequence goes on along the minus strand of CACYCN010000176.1, from coordinate 1,531 downwards.
ATTGAATGACCTGATATCATGCTCTGTTTCGGTTCTTGGAGACTATTTCGCAATCGTCTTATCAATTACCGCAAAAACGGTGCTGTTTTTTTCAAAGTTTCATATCATACAGGCTGAACGGATCTTCCGAAGGGGACGTTCAGCTTCGTTTTTGATAATCTTCTTCGATGGAGCGGCTCCAGTTACGGGCAACGGAGTGATTCCTTCTGATATTGGAAACCTGCTCACAGACGGTCTTGTACAGGATATTGGTTCCCTGACTGTCGGCATGATAATTGACGGCTCTGTCACTGCGGATGCCGAAACTGCCGGCTGTTTCGACGGAATCGATATTGGCTCCGATAAAGAGAAATTCCCAACCGTCTTTTTCTTTGGAACGGATCATTTTCTTGACGTCATGACCGGAATATTTTCGGCTGGCATTTTCCATGCCGTCGGTGGTGATGATAAACATCGTATGTTCCGGTACATCCTCGGGACGAATGTAACGGTGGATGTCGGAAATATGCCGGATGGCACCGCCGATTGCGTCAATCAGTGCCGTACATCCCTGGGGACAGTAGTCCTTTTCGGTCATGTCGGCAATCCGGGAAAGCGGTACTCTGTCATGTACGACCTCGCTTCTGTCGGAAAACAGAATTGTTGAGACATAACACTGACCGGTTTCTGTTTTCTGCTTTCTGATCAGTGAGTTGAAGCCGCCGATCGTATCACTTTCCAGACCACTCATGGATCCGCTTTTGTCAATGATGAATACCAGTTCGGTGATTCCGTTTTTTGTTTTGTTTTTCATAGTGATTACCTCCGTTAATCCGATGATATGGGTTTCTTACCTTGCAATATCATCATAGCATACGGAGGCAATCCAATGGTCGCTTATCAGGCGACAATTTTTTGTCTGAAGCTTTGCAGGTGATCAGGCACCGAGTAATTTCTGGTCAAAGGAAAACAATGCTTCATTGATGGTCAGGATATCATAGATCCGGTGGGTAATGAAATATTCGATAATAATATCGGACTTGTTGCTGTGGGAAAGGGCAAATCCGGCTTTTCGCAGTAAATCGTTGGTTTCTTCCAGCGGCAGTTCTAAGGCAACCGCAAAGGCTAAGGCGGTACTTTTACTAGGTTGATAGAGTCTGTCACTGCGGATTTTCGAGAAGAGCTTTCTGTCAATATTGGCTCGTTTATAACATTCCGAATCTTTCATGTGTTTTTCATCGATCTTCCGCAGCAGCATTTCCGAAAAGCTTTCGTCAATACTCTGCAGCATCCGGGATAATTCCGGATGTTCGTCATTCAGACTGCGTTCCGCCGTCTGATTCGCTTTCTTTTCCGGAAACAGGGACTTTCTCTTGCGGGATGTTTTGGAAAGATCGGAAAGAACGGTAGGGTATGCCGGCGCACTAAGCGGAGATGTCTCTGTCCTCTCATTCAATACGGAATTGTCCGGTTCAGGGATTTCCGCTGCGGTATTATGTTCAATACACCTTGAGAAGGATTCTTTACTGATGGCTTCGTCAACATAATGATC
>CACYCN010000175.1 GCA_902772895.1 uncultured Ruminococcus sp. | reverse complement strand
CCTGTTGGGCACACCGGCAATTGTTGCCGCTGCCCTGCTGGAAACAAAAGATGTCTTTACGTCTGAAAACGGCGTCGGCGATCTGAATTTCTTCTTCGTATTGATCGGCATGATTGTGGCAGCTTTAGTAGGTTTTCTTGCCATCAAGCTGTTTCAATGGCTGCTTGCTACTGATAAAATGATCATCTTTATCATTTATACGGCAATCGTTGGTCTCATCATTGTCATTATCAGCCTGATTGAACTCGGAAGCGGCCATAATCTCTTTACCCAACAGGCTCTGCAGTTCTCATGACATTCTGACGGAATGTCATACTGAACCGTTCTTCGTTGATTCTATTAAAAATTCCGGAGGTGCAAATGCTTGGCAACTAAAAAGACTCCTTCCAGATCTGCTACCAAACCTTCTACGGCTAAGCGCAGCACTGGTACCGCTCCTTCCCAAAAAAGCGGTACCGCTAAAAAGAAACCTTCTTCCGCTTCCCGTAAAACTTCCGCCGCTTCAAAATCGCAGGCACGTTCGGAAGCGGAACTCTATATCAAACGTAACCGTTTCGGCAAAGGCATCGTTCTGCTCTGTGCGGCAGCGTTTTTCACACTGCTTTATCTCATTCCGGGCGATAAAATCTGGCTTTCGCTTCATCAGTGTTATTGGGGATTGTTCGGTTTTGCGGGGATCCTGCTTCCGCTGATCAATGTGTACTGCGCTTTCCAGATGTTCCGGGAAAAATCTACCTATCACTTTCCGCTGAAAGTATTCTTTTTCTGCGGTACGGTGGTGATGCTGGCAACGATGATCTTCGCCTTCGCTTCCTATGGTAAAGAACTCGGTGATTATGGTGAAGAACTGATTCTTCTCTTCCGTGATTCCTCCGTTCAGGGCGGTACGGGCTTTATCGGCGGTATTCTCGGTATTCCGCTGGTACAGATTCTTGGCTCTGTCGGCGGCGGTATCCTGTCCCTGCTGATCTTTATCTTCTTTCTGCTGATGACCTTCGCTACTCTGTTTATCCATCTCATCGACCGTATCAAACAACCTGTCAATGAACGGATTTCCGAACATAAAGAAGTCAGAAGTCGTATCCGTGAGGAAGAAAATAAAATCAAGGCGGAACGCAGAGCGCAGGCAAGAGAAGAATATATCCATAAAAAGGTCGAAGAAAAACGAAATGCCGGAAAACGCCGTGAAACCAATGATCCGGATTATCGCCGTATTGATAAAACTCCCATCTATGAACCGGAAAATAAATTGAAATCTTCCAAAAAGAAAAAAGATCCCATGCCATCCACTGCGGATCTTCCGGATTCCTCCGCAGCCGATTTCCCCGTTCCGGATATGGCTTTGCCTAAATCCAGACAAAATGAGAAAACAAAAGATATCTCTGTCAATACGGATTATATCAGCGAGGAATCTTTTTCCGATTCCCTTGATATCTCTGCTATTGTGCAGAAAGAGGAAACTACCGCTCAGAAACAGGGACCTTATGATGATGTCCTTCAGAATGTATTCGGCGACAGTAAAAAAACGACAGCCCATTCCAATGCTGCAAGTTCATCCGTACCGAAAACACCGGAGAATCCTCCTAAAGTACGTCCTTCTGAACTTTCGGATTTTAACCGTTTACATACGGATGACGAGGAAGAACATTACCTCAAACCACCCTTTACCCTTCTGGAACCTCAGCCGAAAGATGAGGAAGACGATATCAATCAGGAACTGCATCAGAGCGCCAATAAACTGGTCGAAACACTGAAAAGCTTTGGCGTTCAGACGACTATCATCAATATCAGCCGGGGTCCCTCTGTTACACGTTATGAACTGCAGCCTGCTGCCGGTGTGAAAATCAGTAAGATCACCAATCTTGCCGATGATATTGCCATGAACCTGGCCGCAACGGGTGTGCGTATCGAAGCGCCCATTCCCGGAAAAAATGCCGTCGGTATTGAAGTGCCGAACCGGAACGTCACTGTCGTGAAAATGCGGAACCTGCTCGAATCCAGAGAGTTCCAGTCTGCCAAAAGTAAACTGACTGTCGCTTTGGGGATGGATATCAGCGGTAAAATTACCCTTGCCGATCTCGGTCGCATGCCTCATCTGCTGATTGCCGGTTCTACCGGTTCCGGTAAATCCGTCTGTATTAACTCCATGCTGGTGAGTCTCCTCTATAAAGCCGCCCCGGATGAGGTTAAACTCATGCTGATTGACCCTAAGGTCGTGGAACTCGGTGTTTATAACGGGATTCCTCATCTGTTGGTTCCTGTTGTGACCGATCCCCGGAAAGCTGCCGGTGCATTGAACTGGGCTGTCAATGAAATGCTCGAACGATATAAGACTTTTGCGGAATATAATGTCCGTGATATGCACAGCTATAACCGTCTTGTCGATAAACAAAACGCTGAAGCGATCGAAAATACGGATATCGAAGATAATGAACGTACTTTTGAAGAAGATGAAATGCTCGCTCAGGCTCAAGCGAAACAGAAAAAT
>CACYCN010000174.1 GCA_902772895.1 uncultured Ruminococcus sp. | reverse complement strand
TGTGTCATCACTGTGTCCGCAGCAGAAGATCCTGATAACGGCGTTGTCGTTTTCGATCAGAAGCACGCCTGGGGCAACCATACGACAATTGACCTTTTTGAAAGAAATGAACTGGACGATCAGCTTGTCTATCCCGGTGTAAAGGGAAAGTATTCGTTTACTGTCCGCAACAGCAGCAGCCGTCAGCGTGAGTGCGATGTCATCATTGAGGATGACAACCCCTTTGTTATCCCTTTGTCTGTCAGGATAAAAAGGGACGGCGAATACATTTCAGGCTCAGAAAATGAATGGGTAGAGTCTGCAAACTTTGATTCAGGCGTTTATATGCTTGCCCCGTACAGTGAGACAAAATATGAGCTTGAGTGGAAATGGGACTATTATCTTTCGGACGAACAGGACACGGAGGATACTGCTTTGGGGATGCACGCACGGGAGGAAAATGAACCGTATAACATTACGATCAATGTTTTTGCAGAAGCGCCGGTAACAGAATCCGATCCTCCTCCGGAAAACAGCCAACCGGATACACCTGAAAGTATCCCGGATGCTCCCGATCCATCGGAAACGGAATCAAATCCGTCTACGGGTGATAGCGTAAGTTACTGTCTGTTTTTGCTTTGCGGGATTTCTCTGCTGACTGCCGGTTTTTTATGGAGGAGGAAGGGACATGGCTGAAAACAGGAATATGCTGCGAAGCAGTAAAAGCAAAGCGCCCATGATCTGCACCGTTGTTATTCTTTCTCTGATGGGTCTGGCGTTTATCTTTTACGCCTGTTATGCCTATCTCGGATATATCACTCTGAATGATATTTCAGAACCGGGACTTTCTGATGTAATGGATGCGTTAGGAACGCTGTTCAAACCTGAAAGCTTTCAATTACCCATTACCTTTGATGTCGTCAAGGAAATTCTTGTTATGCAGGTGCGTGATATCTGGTGGGTGTATGTCGGGATTGCTCTTGCCGTATTTTTGGTGATAACCTCGAAAGACACAAATGACTTCAGAGGGATAGAACACGGCTCTGCAAGATGGGCAAACGAATATGATAAAAAGAAATTCACCGACAATACCGGGATACCCTGCGGAGACAATTTCTATATCACGCTGGATAATCCGAAGCACAAATATAAAACAACGGATAACCTGAACGAGATCGTGATCGGCGGTTCCGGTGCCGGTAAATCATTCCGGAAGATCAAGCCGGATATCATGCAGATGACGGGCAGTTATGTTGTCACAGACCCGTCCGGAGAGCTGTATCGTGATACCGCAAAAATGCTGAGGGCGCACGGGTATGAAGTTAAGGTGTTCAACCTGAAAAATATCATGCTCTCCAATACGTACAATCCTTTTGATTATGTGACAAGTGAGCCGGATGTGTTGAAGCTTGCCAAGCTCTTTATGAACAGTACCGCCCAGACAGGTGAAAAGGGGGACTTCTGGACGGCTGCTGCCGAAAAGCTGCTCAAAACCGTTATGCTCTATCTGTTCCACAGTCCGAACGAAACGAAATCCTTCGGCAAGGTCATACGGCTGTTGTCTACACTGGAATTTGACCAGAACGGCAAGATCAGCGAAAACTGCGAAATAGCAAGATGCGTTCAGGAACATCAGCTTCGCATGAAAACAACGAATGATGCGCTGTCAGTCTACTGGCAGGGTATCAAAAACAGTCCTGCGGAAACCTTTGGCGGTATCCGTGAAACGCTGGATACCCGTCTGGCTAACTGGGCGGCAAAGGACGTTGATATGCTGACTTCCACGGATGAAATGAATTTTGACGATCTCGGTGTTAAGAAAACGGCGATCTTCATGATCCTGGAAACCTCAGACGATACCTATCGGGCAATTTCCAATCTGTTTTACTCCCAGCTTTTTCAGCGTTTGCGGTATATTGCGGAGACAAAATACAACAATCGTCTGCCGTTGCTTGTCAGTTGTGAATTAGACGAGTTCGCCAACGTGGGTCAAATCCCTGAGTTTAATCAGACGCTTTCCGTTATCCGAAAGTACAATATCAGGATCTGTATTGTACTGCAAGGCTTGTCTCAGCTCAAAGCGATCTACGAGAAAACCTTTGAAAACATCCTTTCAAACTGTTCGATCTTCACGTTCTTAGGGACAAACGATCAGGACAGTATCGAATACGTTTCTAAAAAACTCGGCGAAACCACCGTCAGAACTAAGACCAAAAACCGCAGCACAGGCAATCAGGGCGGCGGCTCTGAAGGAGAAAACTACACTTCCAGAAGGCTTCTGAAACCGGAGGAGATACCGATCGCATTGGACAGAGGTCCTCGCGGAAAATGTATTGTCAAGGTTGACAGGATGTATCCGTTCTTTCTCGATAAATTCGATACGCTGAATCATCCTCTCATCGGTGAAGTAGGCAGTTCCTTCAAAAAAGACTGGCACAATAATTCCGGTATCGAAGTCGATTATGCCGGTATCTATGAGGAACATGAGAAAAAATATCTGGCAAAACAAAGAAGCGCACATATCATTTCCGAAGCACTCAAAAACGGGGATTATGACGGTCAGGCTCCCTATGAAGTGAGTCAGGAGGAAGAAAACAGGAGGAAGCTGAAAGTATTATTTGAATCGAACAATTCAGAACTGATGACTTTCAATGATGCTGTGATCGACCCGTCTCAGAATTACGATATCGGGGATGTTATGTACGGATAAGGAGGGATGAACCATGTCTGCCACAATGGAAGAATTAACCAATGAGATCAGACAAAAAACACGGACAACCATCAATCTTGTGGAGTTTCTGGCAAAGTTTTTGAAGAAGGGCGAAAACAATACCTCCTATCATGAGGCAAGTCAGGCTCTGGACAACGGACAGCCCTCCAATTTTATCTTTACCGGAAAGAATACCGATCTTTCCTATTTTGCACAATCAGAGACAATGCCCCTTTCGGCAATTGCCAATATCTCAGACGAGGAACTCAAGGAGTCCGTTATACAGACCTTTGATAAAGCGGCGCAGAACGGATTGGTCGAGCTTGACGGCGATTACGTCAAAATCACGAACGCAGGAAAAGAGTATATCAGTCAGCCGGAGTTTATCAAGGCGGCAAGACAGGATCAGGAAAAAGCATATCAGGCTGCGATGGACAAAAT